>JBJHCA010000037.1:0-30127 GCA_050485785.1 Saprospiraceae bacterium
GGTAAGTTGTAGTCCCATCATAATTAGAGGCAGCTTAAAGCGAGGAAGTAAGGGAAATTATGCAAATTGTTGTACAAGCTGGTTGAGGTCAAAGGTAATAAAGCAATTTTTACCAACGGGTGTTGAGTAAGGCATTTCGCAGGCAAAAAGCTGATCGATGATGGTACTCATTTCAGCGGAGCTCAGGGCATCCCCTCTTCTGATGCCGGCACTACGGGCCATCGACAATGCTATTCGTTCTTTGTTGCCCAGTTTGAGGTTAAAGGTTTCACCGAAGCTTGCCAGTATTCCTGAGATCATTTCCTGGTAGCCTGACAATTGTCCGGCCAGCAGTGGTACACCATAGATCATGAAAGTACCGTGACCCAGGGAATGAATATCAAAGCCTGCTTCAGTCAGAAGATCCATGATATCTTCGAGTAAAAGGGCTTCTTTGGGGTTCAGTTCTATTTTTTCAGGGAAAAGCAGGTTTTGCGTTACGGCATCTGCACGGTGAAGCCGGTCTAAAAACCGTTCGTACAGTATTCGGAGATGAGCTCGTTGCTGATCGACAAGGATAAACCCCGACTTTATCTGTGAAATGATATAGGACTTATGGATTTGGTATGGCTCTTTGTTTCCGCTATCGCTTTGTAGCATGGTTTCGGTAGCCGTATCAGCTGATCCGGCACCGTTGTTGTTATCAGTGCCGAAAGCATCCATAGACGGATGCCGAGATTCCGGCTGAGCGGTTTCATACAAGTCACGCCAGTTGGATGGAACCCGATCTTTTTGGAAAGCAGGAGCAGGGTTTGAGCCTGATTGATTGAGGCGGCTGTGTTCTGTGGTGATTTCGGGTAAATTTCCAGATTGAGGGACAAGTTTAGTTTCGAGCCATGAAGCCACGGCATGATCATTTTCAAAGTCGAGCATTGGGGTGAGGGCATATTGTCCCAGGGCATGACGTACGGTAACCCTAAGGTAGGAGTAAACCATCCGGTCGTCCTCAAATTTGATCTCTTGTTTGGTGGGGTGAACGTTGACATCAATGGTGGCCGGGTCGGCCTCAAAAAAGATCACATAGGGCGGATGGGTGCCATCCTGGATAAGTTCCTGGTAAGCATTCATCACGGCATGGTGCAGGTAACCCGATTTAAAGAAACGGCCATTGATGAAGAAATACTGATCGGCTTTTGATTTTCTGGCGGCTTCAGGTTTTGAAACATAGCCGGAAATAGTAAAACCGTCAATTTCTTCTTTGAGGGGGATCCATATTTCGCCGGTCCGGTTTCCGAGAACATTCACGATTCTCTGGCGCAAGGCGGCTTTTGGCAGGTTATATTGTTCCTTGTCGTTATTGATCAGTTTAAAGGCCACGGAGGGGTGAGCAATGGCCACCCGTTGAAATTCTTCAAGGATGTACCTCATTTCAACGGTATCGGATTTGAGAAACTTTCTCCGGGCCGGCACATTATAAAAGATGTTTCTCACCTCAATCCGGCTACCTTCAGGTACAGCGGCAGGTTCCTGATTGTTGACTTCGGAGGCTTCCAGGTTGATCTGAGTGCCAATGGATTCGCCCTTACGGCAGGTGGACAGTTTAACTTGCGCTATGGATGCAATGGATGCGAGCGCTTCACCTCTGAAGCCCATTGTTTTGATGGCAAACAAGTCATCGGCCTTACTGATTTTTGAAGTAGCGTGGCGTTCAAAGGCCAGTCTGGCATCAGTAGCCGTCATACCGGAGCCGTTGTCGACCACCTGGATCAACGTTTTGCCGGCATCTTTTACAATGAGCGTGATTCGAGAAGCACCGGCATCGATGGCGTTTTCGAGTAATTCCTTGACTACGCTTGCCGGGCGTTGTATTACCTCACCTGCCGCAATTTGATTGGCGATGTGATCGGGTAACAGGCGTATGATATCTGACATAACAGAATTAGACTACAAATGGAGTACAGTATAAAAAAATTACGGGTAAAAACGGTTGATTATTTCGGGAAGTTGTACCTGCAGAAAAAAGTAAGTGAATAAACCGAGCATTACGATTATGGCCAATAAAAGTAAGTTGGAACGCCGTACTGACCGGGTACGCATTTTTGAAGAATCCACATATCCTCGTCTCATGCGGGATCGCATTCTGGTTTTAATGGCTTCTTTATCTCCCTGAAGGGCTTCGGATATTTTTTTATACCTGCTTTCGCGTTCTTCCTTTGCCGGGTCATAATATCTAGGCCGGTGTTCGAATTTGCTGTGCCTGGGTACTTTAAAAAATCGGATTAATGCCATAATAAGAATAAGCTTCCGCTTAAAAAATCAATGAATGCAAAGATATGATTTTAACGCCGGGCATTATAAATGTGTTTTTCATTGTAGCTTTGCACTTTGAAAACGGCCTTTGGGCGGAGAGCAGAGTTCGATATGGCAGAAGCAATCAAGCATGAGTGCGGCATAGCGCTGATCAGGCTTTTAAAACCCCTTTCATATTATCAGGAGAAGTACGGCACGCCTTTTTACGGGCTCAACAAGCTGTACCTGTTGATGCAGAAACAACACAACCGCGGGCAGGACGGTGCCGGTATTGCTACCATCAAGCTTGATCCGATGCCGGGGACGCGGTATATTAGCCGCAAGCGCGACAACAGTTCCACGCCGATAAAGAACCTATTCAGCCATGTACACGGGTATTTTTCACCCTTGCCGGATGACCAGAAAAAAGATGCGGTTTGGTTAAAAGATAACATGCCGTTCATGGGAGAATTATTGCTGGGACATCTCCGCTACGGAACATTTGGACTGAACAGCATTGTATCGTGTCATCCTTTTTTACGGCAAAACAACTGGATATCACGAAATCTGGTACTGGCAGGCAATTTTAATCTGACCAATGTCAGTGAGTTGTTTGATGAACTTGTAGCATTGGGTCAGTATCCCAAGGAGCAATCAGACACAGTAACAGTACTTGAGAAGATCGGCCATTTTCTGGATACTGAAGTTCAGCGGGTATTTGACTGGTTTAAAGCCGACGGTTATTCTCAGACGGAAGTCACTAACCTGATTGTGCAGCACATCAACATTGGCAGAATTCTTCAGCATGCCACCAAGAAGTTTGACGGTGGCTATGTAATGGCAGGATTAATAGGACACGGTGATGCATTTGTGCTACGGGATCCTTCCGGGATCCGTCCGGCGTATTATCATGTGAACGATGAAGTGGCCATAGTAGCATCAGAGCGCCCTGCCATACAAACAGCCTTTAATATACCCAGGGAAGAACTGAAAGAGCTCCAGGCCGGGCATGCCCTCATCATCCGGAAGAACGGCAGCGTGGATGAGGTGCTGGTCAATAAGCCCGGGGAGCTTCGGCCATGTTCGTTTGAGCGGATATATTTTTCCCGGGGTACCGATCACGAGATCTATAAAGAGAGGAAGCTGCTTGGGCGCCAGGTGGCGCAACGCGTATTGGCTGCTGTAGATTTTGATCTTGACAATACGGTATTTTCCTTTGTGCCCAACACAGCTGAAACGGCATTTCTGGGATTAATGGAAGGTGTAGATGACTGGTTAAACGGGCAAAAGGCCAGCAAACTGTTATCCTCCAAAAAGAGATCCAATGAAGAGATTTTGCGCATACTTCAGCAGCGTCCAAGAATTGAAAAGATTGCGGTAAAAGACGCCAAACTCAGGACATTTATTACTGATGATGCATCGCGGGGAGAGCTGGTTTCGCACGTGTATGATGTCACTTACGGCGTAATTCAGCGCCATACTGATAATCTGGTATTGCTTGACGACAGCATAGTCCGCGGAACCACACTGAAGCAGAGCATTATTAAAATTGCTGCAAGGTTAAAGCCAAAGCGTATTTTTATTGTGTCTTCTGCTCCTCAGATCAGGTATCCCGATTGTTACGGCATTGACATGTCGAAACTCAAGGAGTTTGTTGCTTTTGTTGCGGTGATCGATTTATTGAAAGAACGCGGCATGCAAAACGTCATTGATGAGGTATATGAATTGTGCCGGCGCGATGCTGATAAACCGAAGGAGAAGGTGGTTAATCACGTGAAGCAGCTTTATAAGGCAGTGGATATTGCAGATATTGATCAAAAGATAGCTGAAAACGTGACACCACCCGGAATTGAAATTGAGGTAAAGGTGATCTATCAATCGATTGAAGGGCTTCATTCAGCCTGCCCCAATCACCGCGGCGACTGGTACTTTACCGGAGATTACCCTACACCCGGAGGAAACAAAGTAGTAAACCGGTCATTCATGAATTATTACGAAGGCAAGGATGCCAGGGCCTACTTTTAAAAGTGCAAAAGACCATTAATAACAGGTTGGTGAAGCTAATTGCCGATATCATTAAGAATATGATTTTCGGGTATTAACCTTGACAGTTAATTTTGTTTTGGGCCGGTTTCATTCGGTAATCCATAATGATATGCGTTTATTTGCAGCGTGATTCGCCAGCCAAAACCAAACTTGTATTATCATGATCAGAATATTAGCTAACGACGGCATTGAAGCAGACGGGCAAACCCTGCTGGAAGAAGCAGGATATGAAGTGGTAACGGATAAAATTGCACAGGAGGATCTGCCTTCAGCACTGAATCAGTTTGATGCCATAATTGTAAGAAGTGCAACCAAAGTCCGCAAGGATCTGATAGATGCATGTCCCAACCTGAAACTGATAGCCAGAGGAGGAGTGGGCATGGATAACATAGATGTGGACTATGCGCGCGGGAAAGGAATACATGTTATCAACACACCTGCGGCCTCGTCCAGGTCTGTAGCGGAACTGGTGTTTGCCCATATTCTGTCATTAACCAGGTACCTGTATGATGCCAATCGTCGCATGCCTCTAAACGGCAGCACACAATTCAAACAGATCAAGAAAGAACACAGTGCAGGAAGAGAGCTGGAAGGCAAAACGCTGGGCATATTAGGCTGTGGCCGGATAGGCCGTGAAGTAGCTAAAATTGCACTGGGTATGGGCATGCGGGTATTGCCGGTGGATCCTAAAGTAGATCAGTTTGAAGTCAGTTTCAGAATTCTACAGGCCGGCGATTTCAAGCTTTCGGTGGATATTGATACTGTGGATATGGAGAAGATGCTTGCCGGAAGTGACTTTATTACTGTGCATGTACCCGGAGCTACCCAACCGCTGATGGGAAGCAATGAATTGGCCAAAATGAAACCCGGAAGTATCGTAATCAACACATCACGCGGCGGAATAATTGACGAGGATGCATTACTGGCAGCACTGGACAGCGGCCATCTGGCCGGAGCCGGACTGGATGTTTTTAAAGGAGAGCCCAGCCCGGATGAAAGAGTGCTGAAGCATCCCCATATTTCACTTTCGCCACATACCGGTGCATCAACGGTTGAAGCACAAACCAAGATAGGTCTGGAGCTTGCAGAGCAGATCATCGATTTGTTGGGAGAAGATCACGGGTAATGATTTCCCCGTCATACTGGGAGCAGGATTCCTTTGGAGGCCGGCGCGATGTGATCATTATTGGGGCCGGTATTGTAGGCTTATCTGCAGCATATTACCTTAAGCAACTATGTTCCGGAGCAGCCGTAAGTCTGATACACGACACTTCCTTTCCTACCGGAGCCAGTACGCGCAATGCGGGATTTGCCTGTATCGGCAGTCCAACAGAGCTTCTGGACGACCTGAGTATGCATTCCGCTGAAAAGGTATTCAATATTGTACAGATGCGGTGTGAAGGCTTAAGGAGGCTTCGGTCACTGGTGGGGGATGATCATATGGATTATCGAGCAACTGGCGGATACGAAGTATTCACTCCTGAAGAAATGTCCTGGTATGAAGAAAGCATGAATAAGCTCGATGAGCTCAACAGCGAAATCAGGAATGTGACCGGAATACCGGCTGCATTTTCTGAAGGAAACCGGCTCATAAAGCGGTTTGGATTCAAGGGAATTTCCGGAATGATAAGTTGCCATGCAGAAGGTACCATTCATCCCGGGAAGATGACAAAAAGGCTGTATCGCCTTGCTCAGGAAGCCGGGGTGGAAATAATCTCAGGAGCCCGGTTAAACCGACTGGAAAGTGAAGACCATGAAGTGAGTTTAAGTTTTGACCGTTTACCGGGTTTGCGCAGCACTCATGTATTGCTGTGTACCAACGGATTTACCCGACAGCTGTTACCGGATGCGGAGGTGATTCCGGCCAGGAATCAGGTGTTTTTAACACCTCCGCTGGCATCGTTGCCATTTGAGGGTTGTTTTCATCGCTACAAGGGTTATTACTATTTCAGGAATGTTGGTAACAGGGTATTGATTGGTGGAGCACGCCACCTAGGCGAAGCCGACGAACAAACTGATATATATAATAATACTACTTTGATTGAAAATCATTTGAGACAGTTTCTCAGTGAAAATATATTGCCCGGCTGGAATGGATCATTTTCACACAAGTGGAGTGGAATACTGGGTATTGGAGAGGCTAAGGAGCCATTGATCAAAGCATATCGACACAATATTTTTTTGGCAGTGCGCATGGGTGGCATGGGTGTGGCTATTGGATCGGAGGCCGGATACAGAAGTGCGGTAATGCTTTCAGAAAAGTTGGATGGCTGAGTGGACCAGAATTTCAGCTATGGGAAGGTATATCGTCTCATACCGAGTATTCAGGATATTTTCTACCTTGGGAGGAATGTTATGGCAAAGAGCAGTATAGTTTACGTTTGCAGTGAGTGTGGATACTCATCCCCCAAGTGGTTGGGCAAGTGCACTTCGTGTGGAACCTGGGACAGTTTTTCGGAATTGGTAATCAGTAAAAAACCCCGGGAGAAGATTCCGGGTATTGGCAGGGATAAGCCTCCGGTACCTGTGGTTTTATCTGAAGTTGATCCCCAAAAGCGGCAAAGGATAAGCAGTGGTGACCGGGAACTGGACAATGTGCTGGGCGGGGGCATTGTGCCCGGATCTGTAGTTTTACTTGGTGGTCAGCCCGGTATCGGAAAATCAACACTCTTACTTCAGCTTGCACTGCGAACCGGAATGCCCACACTTTATATATCAGGAGAGGAAAGTGAAGAGCAGATCAAGCTGAGAGCGGGCAGGTTAGCCGGAAGTCAGGATCGGTGTTTTCTTTTTACTTCATCCTTGCTGGAAGAACAACTGGCAGCAGCAGGGCAGCTTAAGCCATCTGTTGTAATAGTTGACAGTATACAAACCGTGAGTTCGGAATCAATCGACAATGCCCCGGGTTCGGTAACGCAGGTCAGGCATTGTGCGGCAGTCTGGCAAAAATATGCCAAGGAAAGCCACATCCCTGTATTTTTAGTGGGGCATATTACAAAGGGCGGCTACCTGGCCGGGCCAAAGCTGCTGGAACATTTGGTAGATACAGTTTTGCAGTTTGAGGGAGATGCCCAGTATCATTACCGCATGATAAGGTCGGTCAAAAACCGCTTTGGCTCCACGGATGAATTGGGCATATATCAGATGACAGCTGCCGGACTGGAGCCGGTGGACAATCCGGGTGAGTTACTTACGGTGAGCCATGAATTGGGACTAAGTGGCAGCGCCATAGCTGCCAGTGTGGAAGGGCAAAGGGCTTTGCTGGTTGAGGTTCAGGCGTTGGTAGCGGCTTCGCCATACGGAACACCACAACGAACCGGAACCGGTTTTGACAGTAAGCGGATGGCCATGCTTCTGGCTGTGCTGGAAAAACGATGCGGGATGTTTTTTGCTCAGCAGGATATATTTATCAATCTGGCCGGCGGGTTTCGCATTCAGGACCCGGGAGTGGATGCAGCGGTAGTGTGTGCTTTATTGTCGAGTCATCAGAATATACCGCTGCCAAAAGGCTGGTGTGCTGCAGGAGAGGTGGGATTAGCCGGTGAGGTCCGTGCCGTTCAGCGCCTTGAGCAGCGCATTCAGGAAGCCGAGAGAAGGGGTTTTAAGAAAATGATCATACCCGGCTCCGGCAATATGAAAACGGGATCGCTGCGCACACGTCTCGAGATTTTCCCTGTACAGCAGGTTGCTGAGATCCAGCAGCTTCTGTTTTCATCCGGAGCTTAGATTAGATGTTTTCTAAATAATAGGCGATCCAGGAGGGAGGTTCAACGTGCAAGGGTGAAAAAGTTATTAAGGTGTAATTTAGCCGCTTCGAAAATTGAACACATATGAAATGGTTAGTACAAATGCTTACCTCCTCTATTGGTCAAAAGCTGATCATGAGTCTTACGGGGTTGTTTCTCATCATATTTCTGGTGGTGCATCTGGCGGGCAACCTTCAATTGCTGATTGATGATCAGGGGGAGACATTTAATAAATATGCCCGTGAAATGACCACCAATCCGCTGATCAAAACTGTTTCATACGGTTTGTATTTTTTTATTCTCCTGCATACCGTACAGGGTATTGTACTTTACTTCAGGAACCGGGCAGCCAGAGGTGGAAAGGGTTATGCCGTAAGAGCCCGGAATGAAACATCATGGCCATCCAGGTATATGGCACTTTTAGGGAGCATTATTTTTCTTTTTCTCGTGATCCATATGGGCCAGTTTTGGGCACAGATGCACTGGGGTAACTTGCCAAGGTTGAGTTACGAAGGGTATCCGCATGTGGTGAAGGACCTATACACTCCGGTAGCTCTGGTTTTTAATCAATGGTGGTTTGTTGTGCTTTACCTGGTATCGCTTCTGGCCTTGTCATTTCATTTGTGGCACGGATTTCAGAGTGCATTTCAGACACTGGGAATCAATCATTACAAGTATACACCTATCATACAGGGATTAGGGAAGTTATACAGTATAGTCATTCCGCTGGGTTTTGCCATTATTCCCTTGTACTTCTATTTTTTTATTGACGCACCTGTTAAATAGTTCAAGATATGTCTGATGCAGTGATGAAACACGAGACCTCAGCAAGGCTGAAAGATAACATTCCGCCCGGTCAGGTAGCCGAGAAGTGGACACGCTACAAATCAACCATGGACCTGGTAGCACCTAACAATAAACGACATCTCGAAGTAATAGTAGTGGGAACGGGTCTGGCAGGGGCATCGGCTGCGGCCTCACTAGGTGAGCTGGGGTACAAGGTCAAAGTATTTACCTTTCACGACAGCCCGCGTCGGGCTCACAGCGTAGCCGCGCAGGGGGGAATCAATGCAGCCAAGAATTACCGCAATGACGGAGACAGTGTGTTTCGTCTGTTCTATGACACAGTAAAAGGCGGCGATTACCGTTCACGTGAGGCCAATGTATACCGCCTTGCAGAAGTATCGGCCAATATTATTGATCAGTGTGTTGCGCAGGGTGTACCCTTTGCCAGAGAATATGGAGGTTTGCTCGACAATCGTTCGTTTGGCGGGGTTCAGGTTTCCAGGACATTTTATGCCCGCGGACAAACCGGTCAGCAATTACTTTACGGCGCTTACAGTGCCTTGTCGCGTCAAGTTAATTTAGGTACCGTTAAACTTTACAATCGCCATGAAATGCTGGATGTGGTGCTTGTAGACGGGAAGGCCAGGGGGGTGATTGTAAGGAATTTGCTCAACGGCAAAATTGAGCGATTCGGAGCACATGCCGTAGTATTGGCTACGGGCGGATATGGGAATGTGTTCTACCTGAGTACCAATGCGATGGGCTCGAATGTAACAGCAGCATGGCGGGCATATCGACGGGGAGCATTTTTTGCCAATCCTTGTTTTACCCAGATACATCCAACCTGTATTCCGGTTTCCGGGGATTATCAAAGTAAGCTTACCCTGATGTCAGAGTCGTTGCGAAACGATGGGCGCGTTTGGGTTCCCAGGGAAAAGGCTGATGTTGAAGCCATAAGGTCGGGGCAATTAAGGCCTGAGAATTTGCCGGAAGACAAGCGCGATTATTATCTCGAGCGCATTTACCCTGCGTTCGGTAATCTGGTACCCCGCGATGTAGCTAGCCGGGCAGCAAAAAATGTATGCGATGAAGGCCGGGGAGTTAACAAGACCGGTTTGGCTGTTTTTCTCGACTTTAGTGAAGCCATTCAGCGATACGGGCAAAGTGAAGCCAATGTGTTGGGAATTGCACAACCGTCGAAAGACGACATAACCCGGTTGGGTGAAAAGGTTATTGAGCAGAAATATGGAAACCTTTTTGAAATGTATGAAAAGATCACCGGGGAGAATCCTTATAAGTCGCCGATGAAGATCTACCCGGCCATCCATTACACAATGGGCGGTATTTGGGTTGATTACAACCTGGAAACAACCATACCCGGACTTTTTGCCACCGGAGAGGCCAATTTCAGTGATCACGGAGCCAACAGACTTGGAGCGTCTGCACTTATGCAGGGCCTTGCCGACGGGTATTTTGTTCTTCCTTACACTATCGGAAAGTTTCTTTCCAATGATATTCGTACGCCTAAAATTGATACAGATCAGCAGGCGTTTGAGGATGCCGAGAAAGAAGTGAGGGAAAGAGTAAACCGGCTGATGTCCGTCAATGGCAACAGATCTGCCGAAGGTTATCACCGGGAACTGGGTCTCATCATGTGGGATTACTGTGGCATGGCCCGCAATGCTGAAGGCCTGGCATTGGCCAGACAAAAGATCCGTGACCTGCGCAATGATTTTTGGCAAAACCTGTATGTTCCGGGAACAGCGGATGAGTTTAATCCTGAATTTGAGAAAGCCTGGCGCGTAGCCGACTTTATGGAGTTGGGCGAGCTAATGGTGCTCGATGCGCTGAACCGAAATGAATCCTGTGGCGGTCATTTCAGGGAAGAATACCAAACTGACGACAATGAGGCCTTGCGCGACGATGTGAATTATGCCTATGTGGCAGCCTGGGAATTTAAAGGGCTGGAGGAAGACCCGCTGCTTCACAAAGAATCGCTGAGCTTTGAAAATGTAGCGTTGAAATCTAGATCGTACAAGTAAAAAAGAGCCATAGCATGAAACTGACACTCAAAATCTGGAGACAAGCCAAGGCTGACAGCAAGGGAGCCTTTGAAACATATTTACTGAAAGATGTGGATGAGCATGCATCATTTCTGGAGATGCTGGATGTGCTCAATGAAAAGCTGATCAGTGAGAAGAAAGACCCGGTAAGTTTTGAACATGATTGCCGGGAAGGGATATGCGGCACCTGTGGTCTGGTTATCAATGGCCAGCCTCACGGGCCGATGCAGCTAACCACTACATGTCAGCTTCACATGCGCACGTTCAAGGATGGCGACACCATTATCATAGAACCGTTCAGGGCCAAAGGCTTTCCCGTGATCAAAGATCTCGTTGTGGATCGTTCAGCATTCGATCGCATCATACAAAGTGGCGGGTACATATCGGTGAGTACCGGTCAGGCACAGGACGCCAATGCCATCCCCATTGAAAAAGACGTAGCAGCCAAAGCGTTTGATGCAGCTACCTGTATAGGTTGCGGTGCCTGTGTGGCTGCGTGTCCCAATGCATCAGCCATGCTGTTCACTTCCGCCAAAGTTTCACACCTGGCCTTGTTGCCGCAGGGTAAAGTTGAAAGCAAAAAGCGCGTACAGCAAATGGTTACGCAGATGGACAAGGAAGGTTTTGGCAATTGTACCAATATTGGTGCCTGTGAAGCAGAATGCCCCAAAGGTATCAGCCTTGAAAACATTGCCATGATGAATCGTGAATACCTTAAAGCTAATTTACTGGGGTAGCCGTTTCTTTTTTGATATCTTTTTGTTGTACAGTAGGTTCTAACCTTTGGCCTGCTCCTTAATGTTCAGGTTCTCCTGACGAGGTTTCAGTCTTACCATCCAAAGTGGCTATGATCACCTTATCGATGCGGGAGCCGTCAAGGTCTACAATTTCGAATCGAAAACCGTGGAGGTCAACAAGTTCACCGGTGACAGGCAACCTCTTCAATTGGTGCATGAGGTAACCGGCAACAGTCTGGTATGCCGCCGTGTTTTCGGGAGCAATATTGCCCAGCGGACCGCTATTCAGGGTTTTAATTTTACACGAGCCACTTACCAGCAAGGTGCCGTTTTCCCGAACCGAGAGATCGTGATCATCTTCATCAAGGCTGGGCAAATTACCAACAATTCCCTCCATGAGATCATGAAGGCTGATGATGCCTTCAAAGTTTCCGTATTCATCAATAATTACGGCGAAATACTCCTTTCGCTTCCGAAACGCATTGAGGATTTTTATGGCCGGCATGTGCACCGGAAAATAAATGGGCTCTGAAACAATGTTTTGCCATGAAAACGAATCGTCGGCATAGTGCTGAAAAAACCGGTGAGAATGCACTATGCCTTTAACTTTATCGATAGAGCCATCGCATAGCGGGAATTTGGAATGTACACTTTTATCCATGATCTCAGCCGACATCGTTAGCGGATCGCGCATATTGATCCATTCAACTTCATGTCGTGGAGTCATAATGTGTACGGCAGTGGCTTCCGCAAAGTTGAAAAGGTTTTCGTGCATCAGGTTTTCGTCTCTGCCTAAAATACCCTGTTTGCCTGCAGTCTTAATAATCAGGCGTAGTTCGTCTTCTGTCAGCCGGTCTTCAACATCCTTTTTGAAGCCAAACATACGCAAGATCAACCGGGTAGATTGCATGAGAATCCACACAAACGGATAAAGGATCATGGCCAGCACATGCATGAAAGGAACCATGGTCAGTGCAATTCCAAGGGCATGTCGCATAGCAATGGTTTTAGGCACCAGTTCACCGATCAGAATGGTTACAAATGCAATTCCGCCTACCACTAAAACCATTGAGATTCGGGCGGCAGATTCAGGTGTAAAACCTGAGGATTCAAACAACCCGGAAAATGTGTCGGCCAGATTAGCACCACCGTATGCGCCAGCTATGATGGCCACAGCACTGATAGCCACCTGCACAGTGGAGAGGAATTTTTCGGGCTTTGACAGTAACGCAAGCACTGTGCGTGCCCGGTTAGAGCCCCGGTCCCTGAGTTGCTTCAGCTGAGTACGCTTCACGGATACAAAGGCAATTTCCGTCATGGCAAAGATGCCATTGACCAGTGCAAGCAGTAAAATTACGAGGGCTTCCATTGGGCTGCAAGATAAATGACTATTGTGATAATTGACAATGTACAATTGACAATTGACAATTGACAATTGACGATGAGGGGTGGACGATGAGGGTCAGACGATTGGGGTGGACAATTGGGGTGGATAAATGGAGTGGGAGTAGAGGGGAGGACGATGGATGACTGATAGATTTTTTCTCGCAATGGAGTAAAGGGGAGCGGAAACAACAAAGAGATATTGAAAATAATAAGATAGAGAAGGGTGCTGAGCGGAGATGAGAATTTTCTGCTACTTTAGCTATAGAATTAGAAAAGTGATCTGCTGATAACTTTGCGAATAATGAGTGAGGGGGAGGTGGAAAACCATTTAATAATTGAAGAAAAGATTGATGATGATTAGGACTGTATTACTGTTATGGGTGTTGATTTTACCTGTGAAATGGGTATTGGCGCAGTCGGATGAAGATGCTTTTATGATCAAGGATATCCATTCTGCTGCATTGAAGCATGGTGATGCCTATGAGTGGTTACGAGTGCTGACAAAGGATATTGGACCCAGGCTGGCAGGATCGCCCCAGGCAGCTGCAGCTGTGGATTTTGCATTGCAAATGTTTGACACCCTTGGATTTGATAGTGTTTGGCTACAGGCCTGTGAAGTACCTCACTGGGTGCGGGGCGATAAAGAAGTTGTGCGTGTGGTGTACTCGCCGTCAGTGGGGCAGTTTGACATACCGGCGCTGGCTCTGGGCAATTCGGAAGGAACCGGCAGGCAGGGGTTAACGGCAGAGGTCATTGAGTGTTATGGGCTTGAGAATTGGGAGAGTTTAACAGAAGAAGACGTCAGAGGGAAAATTGTTTTTTTCAGCAAGCCGATGGATGACGGGAACCCCAATACATTTCACGCATATGGAGAAGCCGTTGGGCAAAGGGTATTTGGAGCCAGCATGGCAGCAAAAAAAGGAGCTGTTGGTGTGATGGTTCGGTCAATGACAACGCTGGTGGACGACATACCTCATACCGGGGTAATGATTTACCGGGAAGAGACACCGACCCGGATTCCGGCAGTTGCCATCAGTACCCGTGCAGCTGAAATGCTAAGTGGCATGTTGCGGCGGGGTGAACGTGTAGAGGTATATATGCAGACAACTTGCCGGAATCTTCCGCCAAAAACAGGATACAATGTGATCGGAGAAAGACGAGGATCAACATACCCAGATGAGATCATACTGGTTGGGGGGCATCTGGACTCTTGGGATATCGGAGAAGGAGCGCACGATGATGGTGCAGGCTGTGTTCAGTCGCTGGAGGTGATCAATTTGTTTAACAAACTTGGATATACTCCGCAACGCACCTTGCGTGTGGTGTGGTTTGCCAACGAAGAAAATGGTATGGCCGGCGCAATAAAGTATAAGGAAGAAAGTGACAAGAATGGAGAATACCACATGGCTGCCATCGAAAGTGATCGGGGTGGATTTGCACCCAGAGGATTTACTTGTGAAGGGGATGAGTCTGTGTTTGTGGATAAATTCAGGAAGGTATCCACATGGTCGGGGTTGTTTCAGCCATACGGACTGAGTTTTCAGCGGGGAGGGTCGGGGGCTGATATATACAGGCTTGCCAACCAAAAAGGGTTGCTTTGTGGATTATTACCTGACACTCAGCGATATTTTGATTACCATCATGCGAAAACCGATACCTTTGAAGCCGTGAACAAAAGAGAACTGCAATTAGGTGCCGCAGCCATGGCATCGTTTGTATATATGCTGGACCAATATGGACTTGACTAGAACCATGAAGAAATCTGCAAGAAAAGACCGGAATGTTGCCATGTTCCTGTCCCTGTTTCTGGGATTTGTAGGGGGGCAGCATTTTTATCTGGGAAGGCCGGTAGCAGGAATAGTCAGTATATTGTTTGCATGGACATATATTCCCATGATCATTGGTTTTTTTCAGGCGTATCATTTTTACCATTCCAGTGACGAGGCATTTGATGCAGTTCATAATAAGGAGTACGTGACCAAAGCCAGCAAGTACATGCAGCACCGCAGTGGCAGCCCCAGGATCAATCCGCGCCACAGCCCTGTAACTACAGCTCCATCAATGGCCACGGACAAAGCTGAATCCATGGGTGCCAGGGCAGGTTTTGACTGGAATATATCCAGATACAGGACAGAAGGGGTAAAACATTTCAGAAACTCTGAAATCAAGGAAGCGATGCAGTGTTTCCGCAAAGCTCTTCATTTTCATTATGAAGATGCAGTGTCGCATTTTAATATGGCAGCCTGTTACTCGATTTTGGAGCAGGAACGCAAGGCATACTTTCATCTCAGCAAGGCAGTAGAGTTTGGGTTTAAGGATACTGAGCGAATAGAGCAGCACCCTGCACTGGCGTATCTGCGAGGGCAGGAGTCGTTTGAATCATTTCGCCGTGACGGTTACCTGTTACCCGGACACCGGTCTGCCAATTCACCTGATTTGCTGGAGGAAATTGCCCGCGAGCGCAGTAAAGTGCTTTTAGAACGAATCAGAGCGCTGGGTTCGTTGCGTGATGAAGGATTGCTGACCGAAGAAGAGTTTGAAGAGCAAAAGCGAATCTGGGCCTCAGCACCACAAAAGGAGAAAGAATAACTAACCGGAAGTTATGAAAAAGAAGTCGACCGCCGTTTTACTTGCCCTGTTGCTTGGCACTATAGGAGCTCACCGCTTTTATCTCAATCAGCGTTTCAGGGGGGTTCTGCACTTTCTTATGGGAGCCGGAGGGATCATGTTGTTTACATTTGGAGCACCTATAGGTTTTATTCTTTTTCCAATGCTGATTGCATTGATCGATGTAGTGGTGTTTGCCACCATGAGCCATCAGGAATTTGATGAGCGATACAATACAAGGAAGAAGCCGTTTGGTCACAGGAGAGGGCAACGGGCACCCAATCCCCAGCGACCTACTACTATTTCGAATACAACACGAGGCTTGCGAAAGGATAATCCGTTTAAGGCCACCGGCATTGAAAAATACAAAGATTACGATTTTAAGGGAGCTATCAGTGACTTTGAAAAAGCACTGGGCATTCATTACGAGGACCCTGCAGTTCATTTTAATCTTGCCTGTGCCTATTCCATTACAGAGCAGGTTGACAAGGCATTGTTGCACCTGAGTAAAGCTGTGGAATTTGGGTTTGTGGATTTTGACCGGATACACAATCATCAGGACTTGGCCTTTGTGAGAACGCAGGATGCTTTTGATGAATTTGTCAACAATGGCTATCAACTTGTGCCGGCATTGCCTGCAGATTCCGGAAGTTTTCTATCTACTTCAGGTACGGATGAACGATTTGATCAGTTGCTGGAAGAAATAAAGGCTTTGGGTGAATTGAAGAAAAAAGGATATATCACTGAGGATGAGTTTAATACTGAGAAGGAGAGAATTTTGAGGGAGAGGGGGAATTGATTATGGATAATGGACAATTGACGTAGAGGACTGGACGATGTACAATGGACAATGGACGTGGGGGGGAGGACGTAGAAGGTGTATTGATGGATGACTGAAGGGTAGCCGGTTTATTAAAATGGATTAATCTTGTGGTAGAAAAAAAATGCCGTTTGCTCAAGCAAACGGCATTTTTGTATAGAATTGCGAAAAAGATTAACTGTTTTGCAGGCGGTCATAGACTTCCATGACTTCGCGGACATGGCCGGCAGACTCATTTAGGAGTGCCATTTCGTCTTCATTGAGAGGGAGCTCGATGATTTGTTTTATACCGCCTTTACCGAGTTTTACGGGAACGCCGATAAACAGGTTATTGAGGCCGTATTGGCCGGTAAGTAAAGCACAACAAGGGAAAATGCGATTTTCATCGAGCAGGATGGCCCTTGCCATTTGAGCTGAAGCAGCGCCGGGTGCATACCAAGCAGAAGTTCCCATGAGGTTGACCAATTCACCGCCGCCTACTTTGGTGCGTTGAACAATGGCCCCGAGCTCTTTGCTGCCGATCATTTCAGTAACGGGAATACCGGAAACTGTGGTATAACGCGGAAGCGGAACCATGGTATCACCATGTCCGCCCATCAGCACAGCCTGAATATCTTTTGGTGAAACTTCCAGCGCTTCGGCCAGGAATGCTCGGTAGCGGGCAGTATCCAAAATTCCGGCCATACCCATCACCTTTTCAGCCGGAAGGCCGGAAGACTTGTACGCGGCGTATGTCATAACGTCCAGTGGATTTGACACGATGATGAAAACTGCATCCGGCGAATATTTCAATGCAGACTGCGTAACTGTGTTAACGATATTGGCATTGGTGGAAATGAGGTCGTCACGGCTCATGCCGGGTTTGCGCGGAAGGCCGGCCGTAATGATCACGATTTCAGACCCGGCAGTATCTTCGTAATTGCCCGTACCGGTAATTTTGGTAGTGTAATAGTCAATTGGGGCCTGCTGCCACATATCGAGTGCCTTTCCTTTTGCCAGGTCGCCTTTGATGTCAATCAGGACCACTTCCTTGATAAAATCTTCGTGGGCCAGTACATTTGCAACAGTAGCACCTACATTTCCGGCACCAATAACCGTAACTTTGCTCATAACAATAATAAGTTTTTCAATATGATTTGCCAATCAGGCCGCAATGTCGCTATAGCTGTTACGCCCTGTTTTTCCGCCCGCAAAAGTAAGCAATTTATCTGATGAACCGAGCAGTAAACAAGGTGTATATTCAGCTGGGGAGCAATGTAGGCAACAGGGAAATGCACTTACAAAGAGCTATCGAAAAAACAATAAAGGAAATCAGTCAAATAGTGGCCTGTTCTGCGCTTTATGAGTCACAAGCATGGGGTTTAGAAGATCAGCCACCTTTTATCAATGCCATTATAGTTATTGAATGTAGCTTGCACCCTTTGGCTTTGTTGAAAAAACTGAAGGCTGTTGAGAATGCAGTGGGGAGAACTGCCGGTGAGCGATGGGGACCCAGGGAGATTGATATGGATATCATTTTGTGGGGCCAGTCCGTGTACATAGACCACCGGCTTTGGATTCCGCATTTGCATATGATGCAGCGCCGGTTTGTTCTCATGCCGCTGGCAGAGCTGGCCTCAGAAATTGTACACCCGCTTGCAGGAAAAACTGTCAAAACCTTGCTGGATGAGTGCAGGGATGAGCTATGGGTTAAAAAACTGGACAGGTGATGAAGGACAGGCGGTATTTGTGCATTGAGGGCAACATAGGCAGTGGTAAAACCACACTATGCAGGTTGCTGGCCGAAAAAAAAGCCGGCCGGCTTGTACTGGAGCAGTTTGCCGACAATCCCTTTTTGCCTATGTTTTACGATGACCCTGAACGGTTTGCATTCAGTGTAGAGCTTTTTTTTATGGCTGAACGGTACAAGCAACTCCAGGAGCAGATTTTGCACCCACAGCTTTTTGATCAACTGGTTATCAGCGACTATCTTTTTGACAAGACCCGAATTTTTGCTCATCAGAATCTGAATGAACACGAGTTCATGCTATTCAGGCGGTTGTTTGATATTTTGTATACCAGAATACCTAAACCTGATCTTGTCCTTTATCTACACCGTTCACCTGAAGTTTTGCTTCAGTTCATAGCCAGGCGCGGGAGGGTTTTTGAACAAAAGATTACGGCCAATTACCTGCAGGGTATTCAGCATGCGTATTTCAACTTTTTTAAGGGAAGTACTGAATTTCCGGTAGTGATCCTTCACCTTGAAAACCAGAGTTTTGAGCACGATTCGACATTGCTGGGCAAGCTGGAAACACTGACTGAGGAAAATTTCAGTGCGGGCATTCATCACATTGAACCCGGTCAGTTGTCCTGATGCTGCTCTTCGTTGCGGGCGCGGAACATCTCAATCAGTTCATCAGGGCTTTTGCCCAGATGCTCAATGGAGGCTTCAACCTGTTCGGCCATAGGATGCCCTGGATAAGACTCCAAAAATTGACTGTAAACCAGGTGTGCCCGGTCAAGGTCCCGTTTCTCGTTTTCATACAAAAATCCCAAAAGAACCAGCACGCCGGGTCCGGATTCAGCTTTTGGGTGTCTGAACCTAACCCATTCCAGCATTTCAACAGCCAGGTCAACCCGGCCGATGCTGTAGGCATATCCTGCTGCTTTGTACATCATGGCCGGCACACTTTCCGAATCGCCGGGATAAACCAAAGACAGGGCCCGTGCTGTGTAAACATGCCTCAAAACGGCTGAAGCAGGCGGTGGAGCGTCCAGTGAATCAAAGTGAGCTTCAACATCATACCAAACACCATACAGGGATATGTCACCGCCGGGGGTTGCCCGGGTACCTGATTCAGTATAAAACACCGGATAGCGGTCGGCAATACCCCGCCTGATAAACCCTGCCATGGGAGCGAAAGCGGGCTCAGTTTCGTAAATGGCTGCCAGCAGATCCAGTGCAAAGGGGTGAACTTCCCTGAGTCCTGCACATTGATGAATGGATTCGTAAAGCAGAGATTTGGCAGAATCGTGATAATTCAGGCGCACCATTACGCCGGCTTTTCGGTATGAGAACCGGCAATATCGTTCATGATCTTCCGGCCACTTATCTAAAAAAAGCCGGTAAAGATCGCTCAGGTGAACCAGTTCATCATCGGTAACCGGCTCTCCGCTGTCAATAAGCTGCTCTTCAAGTTCAATGAGCGTAAGCAGACTTTTCTTGTCGGAATGGCAAGCCCAAAACAGGCCGATGGCCAGCAGTATAAAGAGCATGCCTTTAAGCCGGGAGCGGTTAAACAACATCGTGAGGATGGCCATAAGCCGAAATATTTGAAAGCTTAAAGTTAGTATTTTTTTATTTTGAGACTGCATTTCAACCACTACCCTATCGGAGAAACAGTAATTGAAGCCGGGTTATACATAACAAAAAGATATCCCAAAAAAACAACACCCCGCTGCCAACCGGAAATTGTTTGATGCAGGCTTACTGCCCGATAATCCAAACCCGGGGCGATGGTGAGCATAACGAATAACTTGATTACATTTGAGCCTTATTATTATTGCAATTCAGGTTTATGCACCCCATTATCAGAAAAGCGATACCCCACTTACTGGCGATTGTGTCGTTTGTAGTTTTAATTTCAGCTTACTTTTATCCTCAATTTCAGGGCAAATCACTAAGCCAGAGTGATATTACCCAGTGGCGGGGATTTTCGCAGGAAGCTAGGGAATACAGAGAGCAAGAAGGCAGGGAGATTTTGTGGACTAATGCCATTTTTATTGGCATGCCCACCAATTTTGTGCAACTGGCACATCCCAATACGCTTGAGTTTTTCAGGAGCCTGAGCAAGTTGTATTTTTCCCGGCCCATATCTTTTTTCACCGGGTTTTTTGTCTGTGCCTATATCCTGTTTGTTTGTCTCCGGGTTCCTCCTCTTGTCAGCTTTATTGGGGCTTCCATGATAGCGCTGTCCACCAACAATCTCATTTTGATGGAAGCCGGTCACAATACCAAGGTAGAAACACTGGCCTATACTTCGCTCATTATAGCCGGTTTTCTGCTGGCAGTGCGAAGGGCTTATATTTGGGGTGGCATTTTGTTTGCTATTGGGCTGGGCCTGAGTATACACGGCGATCATATTCAGATGACCTATTATCTAGGCATTTGCATGCTGATTGGGGTGATAGCGTATTTGATCAAGTACATCCGGGAGAAGGATTACAGTCATATTGGCAAGGTAGCCGGTGTGTTGGGACTTGCTGCCCTACTGGCACTGGGGTCGAATGTTTCCCGTTTGTGGACCAACTACGAACTGGCACAGGAAACCATGCGCGGCAAGCCAATTCTTTCCGAAGTGTCAGCCCGTGAGGCAGGCAGCAGCAGTGAAACAGACGGTCTTGCCTGGGATTATGCCATGGCATGGAGCAACGGCTGGCTCGATAATTTTGCACTGCTGATCCCCGGAGTAGTGGGTGGTGGCAGCGGTGAAAAGGCAGGCCCGGGTTCTGCATCATACGATGCCCTGCGGCGAGGTGGAGTATCCCCGCAGGCGGACGGGAATTATATGCTGCCCATGTATTGGGGTGCATTGCCATTTACCAGCGGGCCGATCTATGCCGGGGCCATAGTCTGCTTTTTGTTTGTACTGGGTATGTTTCTCCTTAAGGGGCCCTTACGCTGGTGGCTGGGCATATCGGTATTGCTTACCGTGCTGCTTGCCATGGGTAGAAACTTTGAAGTTTTGTCTGCCCTGTTTTTTGATTACTTTCCGCTGTTCAGCAAATTCAGAACGCCGAACTCCATATTGAGTATTACAGTATTGCTGATGCCGATACCCGGCATATTGGCACTTAAAGCCATACTTTCCGAAAAAGCAGCACGTGACGAAATCAGGAAAGCACTGATGTACGCTGCAGGAATAACCGGGGGTATCTGTTTGTTTTTTGCCATCGCCGGCCCGCAGATGTTTGATTTTATCGGGCAATCCGATCAGCAGGTCAGTCAGTCGGGGATTTATGATCTGATCATTCAGGATCGCCAATGGTGGATGCAAAGTGATGCCCTTCGGTCGCTGGTGTTAATAGTACTGTCAGCAGGATTGATATGGCTCAGTGTAATGGGCAATATCAGGCAGCAACTCATGCTTTTGGGTATTGCTGCACTGGCCATCTGGGATATTATGTCGGTCAATTTAAGGTATGTACATCCCAATGATTTCATGGCTGCCGATCCCATTGCAACGTTTTTCAGCATGCGTCCGGTTGACCGGCAGATACTGGACAACGAACCTCACCGCGGGGCATACCGCGTACTAGACCTGTCAATCAATACTTTTAACTCCAGCAGGGCCTCCTATTATCATAACACCATAGGGGGCTATCATGCGGCTAAGCTTCAGCGGATACAGGATCTTATTGATCACCATATCAGCAGAAACAACCAGCAGGTGCTCAATATGCTGAACACCAAATACATCATCAATCGCGAAGAGCAGCTGTCCGTTAACCCGGAAGCACTGGGCAATGTCTGGCTGGTGAATGAGATTATAACCGTCAATACTCCCCAGGAGGAGATTGATGCACTTCAAACGCTGGATACGCGTACTACTGCTGTAGTGCTCGATAACGAGTTTGACAATTACGTCGGTAGCTTTTCACCTAGTGGCGAAGGTTCTATCAGGTTAACTCATTATATTCCCGACCATTGGACTTACCAGTACTCCTCGGACAGCGAGCAGTTTGCCGTATTTTCGGAAGCTTGGTTTGGCACGGGAGGTGGCCTGAAAGCTTATATTGACGGCCAACAGGTACCTTTTGTAAGGGCCAACTATGCACTGCGGGGATTAAAGCTTCCGGCCGGAGAACACACCATAGAGTTTAAGTTTCTGCCACGGTCTTATGTTACGGGAAGCGTTATCACCCGGTTCAGTTCACTGCTTTTGGTGCTGGGTACTTTGGGTTGGCTGGGATATACGGTGTATACAAACAGGAAAAAACTGATGGAAGCGCCTGCTGTTATTGCTGAAAAGCCTGAAGCACCGGCAGCCAAACAATCCGGCAAGCCCAGACGAAAAAAGCGATAACCCGGGAAACCATATCAGAACAAGTTGCGGGAATGGTGAAGAGAATAGTTTGTTTTGGCCCCGGTCCCCGGTTCAAAGGCGGTATTGCCCACTATAATACCTCACTGGCCAGGTCATTGGTGCAATTTGGTCAATGCGAAGTACACATAGTTTCGTGGAGCCGCCAATATCCGTTTTTCATACCCAGGGAATTCAGGGATACACAAAGCAAAGAAGACCCGCTAAAAAGCATTTCAATTCAGGTTCATTACCTGACTGATTTTAATAATCCGCTAAGCTGGCACCGTACATACCGTTTTATCAAGGCACTCGATCCCGATATGGTGATTTTCCAATGGGCCATAACCATTCAGGGGTTGCCCTTGCGGTACATTGCCGGCAAACTTATGAAGCATACCTGTACACGGGTAATCTTTGATCTTCACAATATAGTGCAAAAGGAGAACTCGCTTGCTGACCGGTATTTTACGCGCAGAGGCATTTCCCGGGCTCACGGATATATAGTGCACGGTGATCTCACTCTCAGAGAACTTCAGTCATTTTTGCCCGATGTACCGTTTGAAGAGGCAGACCCCGGGTTTTCAGTAGCACCCGGTAAAGTTCCGGTACTTAAGTTGTTCCACCCTGTTTATGACATGTTTACACCGGACGAGAGCCTGAATACAACAAAATTAAAAGCAGAGCTGGGCCTTCGCAGGCATGTGTTTCTGTTCTTTGGGTTTATCCGGAAATACAAGGGACTACATCATGTAATCGAAGCTTTTTCAAAGGTGGCTGCTGAGCGAGATGATGTTTCACTGCTGATAGCCGGGGAGTCATTCTGGAACACGCTGGATCAGCGCAGCCTGCAAACACGGATAAAACAGGCCATTTTTGGTCTGGCCAAATCCATTTTTCTGCGCCGGCAGGATGATGAACGCGAGTACCGCCCTCTGGACATGATTGGGGAACTTGGCATTGATCATCTTGTTTATCAGCACATTGGGTTTGTGCCTAACGAGGATGTTCACCTGTACTTCCAGGTGAGTGACTACCTGTTGCTGTTTTATACCTATGCAACGCCCAGTGGTGTGGAGTCGATTGCGTACAATTTCAACCTGCCTGTTATTGCCACACGGGTAGGCAATTTTCCGGACACTGTGCAGGATGGCATAAACGGGTACCTGGCTGAGCCCGGGGACGTCAACTCCATGGCAGAGGCTATGTTGCGGGCCATCGAAAACCCCATTCCGCGGGAGAATGTAGGCCAAACTGCAGCTCAAATGAGTTGGGAGCGCTATGTAAAGACTATTCTTGGCAGTGTTGATGTGGGGTGATCACTTTTTGTGGAGCAGCCTCCGGCTGCTATTTAAGTTGTAGCTGCATTCAAAGCAAAAAAGCACTGAAGTATTTCGTAGAAATTACGAAACCAATACTCATTACTTTCGTAAAAATAGCGAAATTATTGCGATTTGATTGCCTGTTGTTATCTGTCGCATAGCGTAAAATTAGCTGGACTTTAATCCGGAAACCCAATCTACAAAAGGGATGATTTCAATTTTTACGCCATCTTGTTCCAGCCGTTCAGTTTGATCGAAGGTTACAATAGTCCCTTTTTGGATGTTTAGTTTTTTACAAGCATGCAAAAGCCCCCTGATTTCCCGGTTTTTTGTGTCGGCAGATTCTAATTGGTAACTTACTTGCAGGGCTTTTAACTCGTTACTTGTTTTGATGATAAAGTCACATTCGTAGCGATCTTTAAAGTAAAAGACTTCATAGCCTGCTTTTACAATTTCCAGTAGCACCGTATTTTCGAACAAGCTTCCCAGGTTGTCCGACATACTAAAAGTAACAGCTCGTAACAGGCCGGTATCTATGGCATACAGTTTCTTTTCTGATTTTGCCTGTTTAATTTCTGAAAAGTCAAAACGCGAAACGGGCACCGTTAAAAATACGGCATAAACGTATTGTTCAAAATCATACAGATAGTTGTTGCTGATTTTATAACCCAGAGACCGTAAATCATTATACACTCTGTTTACTGATAGCGGTTTACCGATTCCGGCAAACAGTTTCTTGATAAAGAATTTGAGAATTTCCACATCAGCAATGCGATAACGCTCCACGATATCCCGAAATATCATGGTATTGAAATAGGATTGCATCATGCGAACGCTGATTTCCTCATTAGCACCCACTGACTCGGGAAACCCACCGTACATTATGAATTGCCTGGCATGATGAATGACTTTTGCCCGGTTTGAAGGATGTATAAGGTCAAATTTTACATTTATAAATCGCAGATATGATCCAAAGCTTAACGGATATACCGTATAGGTAAGAGACCTGCCTCTCAATGCATCGGCAATTTCGATACTCAGCAACCTGGCATTGGATCCGGTTACATATATATGGCGCGTATAATTGTCAAAAATTCTTCTGATAAATCTTTCCCAACCGGGCACAATTTGGATCTCGTCAAAAAAGAAATAGCAATCATGCAAGGATTGATCGGGAAACAACTCACGATAAGCTTGTAATATCAGATCCAGATCGTTCGCTTGTAGATGCAAGCGCTCATCTTCAAAGTTTAAAAAAACGATTCGCTCCCTTGATACACCGGAATCTGTCAAACGTCTGATGGTGTCATACATCAGATAAGTTTTTCCACTGCGACGCGAACCAATCAAAGTTACAACCATCGGCGAATCAAGCGGCAAGCTTATGTTGCGATGCTTTACTTCAGGCAATAACCGCTGTTGAAACTCAACTATGATGGACTTTAGCAAGGTTTTCATTCACTTCTGTCTTTGAAAGCAACAAAAGTAAGAAGCTTCGTAGAAACTACGAAACAAAAGCTCATTTGTTTCGTAAAATATACGAGAACTGAGAGTGTGCTGGACGGGGCTGTTTCAGAATGAATAAGAGTTGATCGAATTTCTCTTCAGTTGTGCAATGTTTGATCTTGACTTAACCAATAACCGGAGCAGGTCAGCGCACCAACTTTAGCCGGGCTAAAGACCGGGCAAAACGGTACTTTAAAATGGCCAGTATGGCCACCATTTTTTCAAGAGGGTTTAAAGGGAAAACGGTCAGTGCCATTTTGCGCGAAATCCCGCTTCGCCTGAATTTTTCACCGGCATCCAAAGACGTCGCCACACCACCGGTATGGAAGCGGTAAGTGGCCATATCTTCATTCATATAGGCTGCTTTGCCCTTAAAGGATGCTGCCAGGGCAAGATAATAATCAGGGTGGGGGAATTTTTCATAATCACTCCGGTTGATATCTGCCAGAGCGGATGCTCTGTACATCACCGTGCATGTCCGGCTGTATAGATGCCACAGAATATGGCGGGTGAAGAGGAGAGCCGGAGGTTGCCTGTATTTTACCAGTACGGGTTTTCCCCATTGATCAATGGCTGAAAAGCGGTGAAAGCAGGCACTCAGTTCGGGATTTGACTTCAAAAGGTTTACCTGTTTTTGAAGTTTGTGATGATGAGTCCAGTAGTCGTCACCTTCACAAAAAGCTATGTAAGAACCTTTACATGCCCGCAATGTGCGCCAGTGGTTAGCCTTCATGCCCAATCTGTGCTGTGATTCAGGCAATATCACGATTTTACCGTCTGCGGATTTTTCCAGATCCCGAATGATTTGAAGCGTATTGTCATTCGAAGCATCTTCGCCGATGACCAGTTCGAAGTCAAAATCGGTTTGTTGCAACAGCACTCCCTGAATGGCTTGCTGAATATAAGGTTCATGATTATGCGTAATCATGGCAATACTGACCAGCGGCTGCCCGGAGCTCATGGCATCCATTCTTCCGGCTGACGGGATTTTATCACTCTGGCCGGCACACCTACTGCCGTGGAGTAGTCGGGAATGTTTTTAGTGACCACAGAACCTGCACCGATAGTGACGTGGTGACCGATTTTCACATTGGGAAGAATGACGCAGTTGGTTCCCAGGCTGCAGAAATTGCCGATGATGGTACGACCAAGTACCCTTGCACCGGGCGATATTTCGCAAAACTCGCCAACTATGGCATCGTGGTGAATGGAGCATGCAGTGTTGAGCAGGGTGCCTTTGCCTACAAAGGTATCGCTGTATATGGCCACATGATGCATAACATTGAGCCCTTCACTAAGGAACACTTTGTTTTTACCGATATCAGCGGACAGAGCGGTAATGGACGTAAGTGCACCTCCCCAGCTACTGAGAAGCTGAAACATTTTATATCGGAGGTAAGGATTGCCCAGACCTAAAATAAACCGGTTGTCAGCTTCAAACAGGCTTCGTACTGCGGCTTCGGATTTGAGAATGTGGTAGCGATCATAAAACAGATCCGAAATGTCGTCAGAAATGTTGTCGAAAAAGCAAATTGGACCTTCAACACATTGGTTTTCAATAATCTGAAGCACTTCTTTTGCATGGCCCTTAGCTCCGGCTATTAACATATATGCAGCCCCGTTTTTCTAATCTTTCCGGTACATGTGCCTGTCAACCGGACGGGCAAAACATCATGTAACCGGATACAAATGTAATCCTGATTTTGGCTATAACAATACTTAGCAAAAAAAATATTATTGCAACCTACCTTATTGATTTTCAGTAAATTTAGTCTAAATATTACTGGATCATTATGACCACGGTATATATAAAATATTGTGCAAATCAAATGGAATACGGCCAAAGCCGGGGAAAAGCGTATCTAGTTATCTGACCAGGCGCATTTTGGCCAATCCCATAGCCACAATGTATTTAGCCATGGCGAGCAGGCAAACAAAACGCGCTAACGGGGTTAGTTTGAGATGGTAAAAAAGCAGTTTCCTGGTCATTAAGCTCTTCTTATATTTTTCTACAGGATTCAATGACGTGGCAATACCCTGGTCGTGCTCACGGTAAGTGGCCATTACATCGGGCATGAACCTTCCTTTTCCTGAAAAGGCAGCAAAGGCAGTAGTGTAAATATCGCCGTGCATTTGAACGGTTAGTTCATCGGGGACTTTCAGGGGCAAGGCATCCTTTCTGATCATGGTAGTACAGGTCCGGTTGTACAAATGCCATACAATATTCCATTGTTTCACATCAAACGGCTGAGAATACCCTGGTTCTTTTCGGACAATTTCCTGACCACGCAGTACATTAAAGGCATGGAAGCAAAATGAATATTCCCGGTTTTGCTCTAAAAAATCTACCTGTTTCTGTAGCTTATAGGGATCTGCCCAGAAGTCATCTCCTTCGCATAAAGCCACGTACTTTCCTCTGGCCCGGGGAAAGTTGTATTGAATCATGAAGCCTCGTTGTCCTTTAGAAAACTGATTTTCTTTTTGGAAGATTGGAAAAATCATATGAGGATACTGTTCAGCATAACGTTCAATGATTCTCCGGGTGTCATCGGTAGAGGCATCATCATGAATGAGAATCTCTATTTTGAAGTTGGTTATTTGACTCAAAAACCCTTCCAGGCATTCTGTAATGTAAGCCGCATGGTTGTATGTAATGCATGAAATGGAGACCAGAGGTGTCTTCATGCTTTTGGCTGGTTGAGTATAGATTCCAGGATGAAAATTGGCCGATTTAGAAATTCTCCCAATTCATCATTTCTCATGATGTTGAATTCATCAGGAGGCATGTATTTAACTGAATTATCAGATTTCTCTGCGATTCCAATATGTTTTATTTCCCACAAATCAGCAGTTGATTTCTCTATAAAGCTGATCATTTCAGATTTAGTGCCGTTTTCAAAAAGTAAAAGATTTCGATTTCCTTTCCAGCAAAATCCCATTTGAAGTATTAGAAATTGAGTCTTGTCCGCAAAATACCTGATACAATCTGCCATTTGTGATTTAGCTTCTGATAATGTGATTGTGGTATCTCCATAATCATCTCCAAGATGGTGAATTACATTAAGCAAAAAAACAACATCAAATGGTTCACCAGGTAACGTACTTTTAAAGTCCAGATATTTATTGAATACGTCAATATTTTTATTGAGAATTTTAGCACCAAAACTAACAAAATCGGCATGTGCTTTATTTCCTTCAATGTAAGTACCTTTTGATGCACCGGCGTAAAGACTTTCAAATGTGAAAAAACCGGTATTCCCTCCTACATCAAGAAATTTTACCCCATTTAAGTCTATACAGGATGTGATAAACTTCATACGAGGAAACTCGAAACGAGAGTTGACAACCAAGTTATCAGTCGGTATAAGGTCATGAAGCTCACTCGGCAAACTTTGATAATTAGAATGTTTACTTGTTTGATTAAAAAGTGCAACAAGCTTAGTTTGCATGATTGATTTTTTGTTTGTGTTCATGAAAATAGAGATGGATGGTATCTGGCTTTAGATAAACATCAGAGGAAACGATACTATGATAGTTCTCGAAAAAATCTTTATAGCCAAAGTTTATAAAATCAGGTTTCAGGTTATCATATTGATTTTCAACAAGACCGCCAGACCAAAAGTACCAAACGCCCGGAGTATAATTCTGTTCTGACGCAGTGCTGATCAGTTCATTATCTAAAGCGAAATTGTCGAACAAGTTCATTTTTGCATCTAAGATTAATTGAGACGGGCCCCAAAGCCTGGGATTGGCTTCAATCATGTAAATGTTATTTTCTTGGATTCTTACCTCAACCATCACTAACCCGGAAAAACCTTCCTTGAAGAAAAGATCTAAATACGGAGATATTAATGATTCATCAGAATAATGGTTTGAAGACCTGCATAAAATCATGGATCTCCCATTATACTGTTGAAGGTAGTTTTCCTGGGAATAGACAGAATACTTGTTTTTCGAAGCAGATATATGAAACAAAAGGTATACGCTTCTACCACCTACATATTCTTGATAGTAGATGTTTTCAGTTTTGAGAGATTTTGGGATTAAACTTAAATCCTCAGTTTTGTTAACTATTATCGGTTTTGTATTAACCGTATTCGTGGTGGAAAAGTATTTCTTGGGTTTTACAACATATGGAAATGCAATGGGTTTATCGGGATATTCCTTTGGAATTTTTATACCATATTTAGTAGCAAGTTTTCCAAATGAGTATTTGTTAGAAATTTCACTATATAATGATTTGCTACACAAACCGGTAAAAATATTATTGCTTGCCAATACCGTTTCATTGTTTACTAAAAAGCGATTTAGAAATTCTGTTGAAGGCAGCACTAAAAATTCTGAAACACTAAACTGCTCCTTTATCTTTTTTTTAATATGAAGCAGTTCAGAAACATCCAATTTGTTTTTAACTCTAGTGTGGATTATTTTATCAGCATATTTAGTTTTTTTAATCAGATCATCCTTACCATTGGATACTATATGAACCTCAATATTATTTAACTCTGCATATCTGCAAAATGCAATAATTGCCCTGTAGTTTGATCCAGAATATATTAATACGGATTTCATGTTCAATCGAAAGACAGGTTTTTATGATTAGCGATTCTAATTTTAGAATATGAAACTAATGCGAATAACATAGAAATTTTAAGTGGTTTGCCCCATTATAAATCGGACAAATTACGAAAGGGTTGATAATGATTGTGTCAAAGGTAATAATTTTGGTTTGCCAGATGCAACCGATGGTGATCTTTAAACCGATGGTTGAATAC
>JBJHCA010000038.1:0-29767 GCA_050485785.1 Saprospiraceae bacterium
TGTCCCAGCTGAGCCGGTTGAAAAAACTTCCTCCATCCCTGCGATCGTCGGCATGCGGGCAATCATTCTCTACAGTCAATCCGGGTGGCGGACAAGGAGGTATGGTATCAATCGGAATGCCACATGCAATCTGGCTGTGATTGATAATTGGACTGGGCAGCCCATCCACACTGAACGAACCATCGCTACGGATGTAATAACAATATTCATCACCATTCACAAGCCCTTCGTCAAAATAAGGCGGTTGTGTCACTGAGGCTATCGAATCAAAGGTAGCTGTAGCATCATTCCATTTGAAGATATCATACCGCGTATTATCCCAGGGAACCACCTCATCCCAGCTTAAAATATTCGTCTTGTCTGTGGAAGCAATACTGAGAAACACCGTGCTGGCACTACCGCTTACGCCTATACTGGTGTTGCCCTCTACATAAAACTCTACAAAATAGGTATGGGGGTTTTGCATAGTGTTTATCCCGATATCCGTATAAGATGTGTCGTTGGCTTCCGAAAAAGTAGTGGCCGGCGGGCTGGTGTAAATCAACTGTGCCCCCGCACCGCTAAGGTTGGCAGCCCGGTAGAGTTCGTAAATATACGGCCCCGGATTCTGTAGCGTGTCCAGATCTTCAGTATCCGGTTTCGACCAAGATACCATAACTTCGCCCTCAGACGGATGCGTTACCGTCACATCGGCAAGGGTCATGATGGGAAGATCCCGGCTAAGCTGTATGCAAACCTCCTGGCTGGTGATACTTTCCACATGGTTATAAAACAAGCCTACCGGTGTACGCAGAGCAAAGTTGGCCAGAATGCGGTAACAGTAAAACCGTCCACGTTCAAGATTGGCATCTGTATATACATACCGCTGTCCGTCGTTTTCGGAAATGTTATTGGCTATCCGGGTATATCCCCGGCCGGCCAGCCCGGGAGTGCAGCTGTCTACTTCAAAGGCATTGCTTCCTTCTCTTCGCCACACTGAAAATCCGGTAAAGTACTCATCAGCGGCATCTTCGCATATATAGGGCATCTGCCAGCTTAGATTCACGTCACCGGTCTCCACTTCAGCGTCAAGATCTTCGGGTGGTGGCCCTACCACGGTAATGCGAACTGTTCTCAGTGCCGAAAGTCCAAGGGGAACTCCGCCAGGACCAAACTCATACAAGTCCGTGGCTTTGATCACCATTGTGTAAGGTTGTCTGCGGATATGCTCGCAGGTTGTCTGCCATTCAAACAAACCCACTACCGGTTGTGGCTGATATCCTTGCGGTGCAGTGAATGTGGCGGGGCTGACGTCCAGATTCAACGGGCCGCCAAGGGCAGTGAGTTCTATGTCTTGTGGAGGAAGATCAGGATCTGTGGCAATGACTTCAAATGTGATCAATTCTCCGGCTACTACGCAGATTTCTGTCGGGCTTTGAATCACCGGCGGACGGTTATCGCCTTCCCTCACCGTTATTTGCATATCGCGGATAATCTTGCTGATCAGTACACCGTTCCGGTATTCCTTGATATGCATGGCAATATTGTACTCTCCCGGCATTTGCGGTGAATCCCATACCAGGTCACCGGTTACTGCATTCAGCGTTAGAATGCCCAAAACTGGCTGGCCGGGCTGAGAAACCTGATTGGGAAACAGATAATTGGATACGGGTGTATTCACATCCTGAAGCGGAACGATCAGCTCGTAAGCCAGGCTGTCACCATCCGGATCGTAAGCATTGGGATTGTGCACAAACGGCTGCCCTACATAGGCAATATCAATGGGAGGCTGTAAAAGCTGAGGCGATGAATTGAAACCCTGAAACTGTGTGTTAACTATGGTCAGCTCAGTTTCTAGATGAAAGGGGATCTGATCACTTTGGGGAGGGTTAACATTGAGAATGCCTCCGTTCCTGTTGGGATCGGTAATGGAAATCCGGTAGGTGGACTGTGCCGGAAAAGTGTGAGAGGCAATGTATTGGTTGAACTTGATATCGTTGGGCAGGGGTACTTCCACCACCCGTGTTACCCAAGTTGAGGTTCCATCTCCCCAGTTCACTTCCAGGCTGTCGCGATCGGCAGCAACAGAACTGGTTTTAGTGTAAGTGGTTACTGTTACCCTAAATGTCAGGGGACCGGTTTGTTCAAAGGTTATCTCACCGGCCCGGTTGTGGGTGGCGTAAAGCGATGAACTCATCAGGCCTGAAAGGCCCCACAAAATGATATATATAAGTATCCTCAACCCGCTCACAGTAGTTAATTCCATACTTAAACGTACACAAGGTAAACAGGTTGTGCAAAGTTTTAGCCAATTGGCTCAAAAAATCAGCGGGTTATCCTGATCGGACTCAGTGCTTCCAGGGCAGAAGCTGCCATGGCGCGTTCCAGGTTTCCGTATGAACCTTTGTAGTCAACCTGTGAACGCCGAATGACCTCGTGTGCTTCCTCACGTCCGTACACATGCGTGATCTCACAGTTTGGAGGCTCACCAGGCATTTGCTTGTAAGTGGTAAAATAATGACGTATCCGGTTGACAACGGCCTGGGGCAATTCGTGTATATCCTTCCATTGCTGGTATACCTCGTCCCCCTTCATTACAGCCAGTATTTTATCGTCTGCCTCTCCCTTGTCGATCATCCGGAATCCGCCGATGGGGATGGCAGTTACCAAAATGTTCCCGTGGGTTATTTCTCTTTCGGTGAGTACGCAGATATCGAGCGGGTCATCGTCACCAACTATGCCGGTGCGGCCAGTTTGCTCCATGCAGTAAGCTGCTACTGAATCGAGGCAATGTGTTTGCGGAATAAAGCCGTAGAGCGCAGGAATGATGTTAGAGAACTTCTGCGGACGGTCAATTTTCAGAAATCCGGAAACTTTGTCAATCTCATATTTAACGGTGTCGCTCGGGATCATCTCGATAAATGCCGTAACCTCGTCAGGCGCTTTCTCACCTATGTTGATGCCGTGCCAGGGGTGCGATTTGTAACGCATACCGATAAGCTCCCAAACACTGTATTTTTTACTCTCTTGTGTCATGATTTTCGTCTGCTTTAAAAATTGCTGCAAAAGTACGGCTATTGTGGCAATAAATCAGGTTTCTGACCAATACAGGCCTGGTCAATACTTTCCGTTTTCTGCCGCTGGGGTGATTTAAAGGTTGTATGGTCATTGTGCGCTTACTTGTGATGCTAATGTTTATTATGGATATCTCTTTGTTGTGCTTTTCTGCCCGCTCAATGCATGGTGAGCATTACTAAAGTTTCAAGTCTAAATGTTGTGATCCCGCTTCGCCAACAAACCGGGAGGGATAGGACAAAAACTGCTTCTGATAATAGCTCTGTGATGGCATGCTGAGGTGCAGGGTGTGCCTTGCCCGGGTACATGCCACATAAAACAGCCTGCGTTCTTCTTCCAGTTCCCGGGCATTCCTCAGCGAAAGAGCTGAAGGGAATAATCCGTCAATCAGATGAATAACAAAAACAGTATGCCATTCAAGTCCCTTGGCTGAGTGTACCGTGCTCAACACTACCGGAGCTTCTTCCGATTCATCGGTATGTGGAGTAGTTTGATCCTGGAATCTTGCCGAAGGCGGCTCCAGTGCCAGGTCGCTCACAAAACTTTCCAGGCTTTTATAACGCTCAGCCAGCTTCAGTATAACGTGCAGATCATCTATGCGAGCCGGATAATTATCGGCCATGGCCCGTAAATGCGGTGAATACCAGGCAATCAGGTGTGCCACTACATCAGATACTGCATTCTGCCTACTTATACAATATTGCAGTGCATCAATAAGCCTGTGTAGTTCATCAGAATACTTTTTACCCAGATGATTTCCCGTCAGTTTCAAACTGCCGTTCTGCCTTTCAAGTTTGCTGTAGATCATGTGAGCGGTCTTTTCACCAACCCCTGCAAACAATTTGAGCATGCGATGCCAACTGAGTGTATCCCGGTGGTTAAGGATCACTTTCACACCGGCCAGCAAATCCTTGACATGCCTGCGTTCATTAAACTTCAATCCTCCGTAAACTACATAGGGGATCTGCCGGCTTAGCAATTCAGCCTGAACTTTGTTACTATGCCAGGTTGAACGATATAATACTGCCATGTCGGTAAGCTGTAATCCACGGTCCCGCAAGGCAATGATCTGATCGGCAATCAATACGGCCTCTTCTTCATCGGAGTAAAGCCGGGAAAAGACGGGGCGGTTTACCACTCCCTGTGCCGAGTAAAGATGCTTGGGCAATTGCATCAATGCTGCTGCAGCCAGTGCATTGGTAAACGCCAAAATTCCCTGATGACTTCTGTAATTCTCCTCAAGTCTGATGAGCCTTGCACCGGGAAAACTGCTTCTGAACAGCAACATGTTCTCAACCCTGGCTCCCCTGAAACCATAAATACTCAGCATGTCATCACCCACCACAGTAATGTTCCCTGAAGGGGCAGCAAGCTGCTCCAGTATTCTGTGCTGGATCAGGTTGGTATCCTGAAACTCATCAACCAGTATGTACGGATATCTGGCTCTCAATAAATCCCTGAATCGCTGATGTTTCTGCAATAATAACAACAGCGTTTCAAGCAGATCATCGTAGTCAAGCAAATTGCTCAGCCGCTTATACCGGGTATAATTACGTTCAATGTTTTCAATATAAGTAATCCGGGCAGCCAGTCCGGTGAAATCCTTCTCAATCACTTCAGCAATGGTCATTTCGCGGTTTCTTGCCGCGGAGATTACTTCCAGTATCCGATATTTACCGGGCAACATTCTCTTATCAGCCGGACGGTAAGTTCCGGCCTTAACCAGATCTATGGCATCGGCAGCGTCTTCCTGGTCCATTATGCTGAAACTGGCAGGTAAATCGATCAGGTTACTGTACTTTCTGAGAAGCATATTGGCAAAAGCATGAAATGTCCCGGCCCATACACCGGCCATAAGGTTGTTGCCAGTAAGTGCAGAGGCCCGCTGAATCATTTCCCGTGCGGCCTTACGTGTAAAAGTAAGCAAGGCGATGTTATCAGGATTCACACCGCGGTCAATCCACCATGCTGCTCTGTAAATCAGTACCCTGGTTTTTCCGGTACCTGCCCCGGCAAGTACCATTATCGGACCGATACCTTGATTGACGGCTTTCCATTGTGCTTTGTTGAGATCGCTGCTGTAGGCTATGTTCAGTTTGCTGTGGCGTGTGGCATCCGTATCACTGGATTCTGAGGCATTGTCGGTATCCCAAAGAGCAATATCTGCCTTCCAGGCTTCCAGTTTTTGGATCTGTTCTGCGGAAAGGGCAGGGTAGTGGTAGTTATCCCTGTTGAGCCCCATTCCCTGATCCCAGAAACGGGCCAGATGCGTAACGGTTTGCTGATCCTGCTCATTTTCCAGTTTTTTGAAAAGTGATTCGAGCCAGTCATCTGCAGATTCGTTGGGCATGCTTCGGGGTTCAGATCAAGTAATTAACTATCAGTTACCTGCGTGTGGTGCTGTCTTTGTACTGTGTCATGGCCTGAGTGATCCCCATAAACTCCATTACATTGTTCCGTTCGAGTATACCCGCCAGGGTGCCGTTCTGCAGTACGGGAATGATGGAAAACCCGCGGTGCATCATGGCATGAAATCCTTCCATCAGTGGTGCGTCCATAGGTAAGGTAAAGATTTCAGTGGTCATTACCTGCCGGATATTGACATGAGGCCCCGAAGAGGCAAGATTTCTGATGATATCCCCTTTGGTAATGATACCCGACAATCGCCCTTGTTCATCCAGTACGAGAAACCGCTCATCAGTTCCGGTGAGCAGGGCATTCACAGCATCCTGCAGTGTATCGGAAGGGGAGAGGGCTTTATATCTTGTGAGCATAGCATCTCCTACCGAATAGCTTCCAATAAGATGCTGTGAACTTACGGCATTGAATTCGCTTTGTGCTGCAATAAAAATAAAGATGGCAATGATGATAAGGAAAGGGTTGGTGGTGAATCCCAGAAAAAGAAAAACTACCGCAAATAACTGCCCAATTCTAGTGGCAATCAGCGTAGCTTTCTTTCTACTCAGGTAAAATGCCAAAAATGCTCTGAGAATGCGTCCGCCATCCATGGGAAATGCCGGGATCATGTTGAACACAACCAACAATATATTGACCACCATCAGCATGAAAAAGAAATTATCCGCCTGAATGGCCGTAATCTCCATATTGATCTGAAAGTTTCCGGTAACCCACAATATACCCCCAAGTATGATGGCAATGGCTACGTTCACTAATGGTCCGGCTATGGCCACCCAAAGTTCCTGTTCCGGCTTTTCGGGTATTTTTTCAAGATTAGCCACGCCACCAATGGGCAACAAGACAATGCTGGATGTGCCAATCCCGTATTGCCTGGCTGCCAGAGCATGGCCTAGTTCGTGGAGAACTACGCACACAAAAATGGTCAGTACAAACAATACGGAATACATCAGCTGTAAATTGCTGAGTCCCTGCCTGATCCCTAAAAACAAGATCCAGGCAATGATAAAAATAAAGGTCCAGTGTATGCTCAACTGGATCCCGAAAGGTTTTATCAGGTTTAGCCTTGCCATGTATTTGATTTGAATACAATGATAAACAAAAATGTGGATTAATGGATGACCTATTTCATGAGTAAAGTATTCAGATCCGTTATTGGCTTTGTATTGCTGGTAACCTGATTCAACCTTTATTATAGACCATTCAATAAGCTCCAAAACTGGAGTTTTTTACAAACAGCACGAAAATGGTTAACTTTATTGGATAGAACTATGGCTATGTTAAAGATCTTTCTTGTTGACGATCATCAGGTATTACTTGATGGACTAAAGCTCATCATAGATGCAGAAAACAACATGGAATGTGTTGGTACAGCATCAAATGGGAGTGAAACACTTGAAAAACTCACTGACCGTGAACCCGACCTGCTGATTGTAGATGTTAATCTTCCTGATATGAATGGTATTTCGCTATGTAAAATAGTGAAAAGGCTGCATCCTGAAATCAGATTGCTTGCAATGAGCATGTACAGTAACCCGAGTTTTGTCAAACAAATGATGAGAGCCGGATCAGCCGGGTATTTTCTGAAGGATAGAGGGAGGGATAGTTTGCTGCATGCCATTAATACTGTTGTTTCCGGAGGAACTTATCTGCCAAAAGAAATTTCCGACATGTTTAACAGGGAAACCAATTACAGCTCCATTAATGCCGGTACTGTTCCCGAGCTTTCACCCAGAGAATAAGAAATACTTATACTGATAGGCAATGAACTGACAACTGATGAAATTGCTGAAAAGATTTTTTTGAGTCTGACCACAGTGGAAACTCACCGACGTAATTTGCTGATCAAGTTTAGAGCCAGAAACACGGCTGGATTAATCAGAAATGCCAGTAAATGCGGACTGATATGATTATTTCAGTTTCAGGGTTTTCCATGCAGAAATGTAGTGTAAAGTGTAGTTAATTTGGCGTTAGGCTTATGAATGCCATATTATGAAACCGTCTGAAAGCATAATTTTATCATCGGGATAGGGTTATTTGATGTTTGGCAGAACTTTGTATAGTGGCATCGTACTCATCAATCTCTGGTACCCGTAATGCCCATATAGGACTAAAACTCCCCTTTTGCGACATAATTTATATTATGTTAAGTAAATAGGATTGCCGGATTTCAGAGGAGATTCTGGATCTACTCTACTGAATAATGATAAAAGGCAGAGAAAGATTAGCTTCGGCAGATTTCAGTTGTAACCTGTAATACCCGGCAGGCAAATAAGACAAGTTGATTTCATATCCGGATACCTGGAATTCAGTATTCAATGTTTGCTGTTTAACAACTTTGCCCTGAATGTTATAGACTATGAGTTCAAAGGTTGAAGACGCGGTCTGAGTTTCCATATACAGGTTAAAAATTCCGGTACCTGGGTTTGGTGCCAGGTAAGCATTGATTGTTTCAATAACCGGTGAAGTTGATGAAAAAACCACCTCATGGCATGGGGTTATGGCTGTGCAACCAGGTCTGATGATTCTCAATGCATAGGAACCTTCATTGAAAGCAAGAAACAAGTGATAATCAGCCCCTTCAATGGGTTCAAATCCATTATTGCAATCCAGCCATTGGTATTCAGCATCATTTTGCTCCAGAACGCCAAACACATCTTCGCCATAAACGATAATACTGTCAGGCATATGAACTACCTCAAGCATGAGAATAGTGCCATTGCACAACTCCCCTTCCGGGAACTCGATAAAATAAGCACCGGTTTCAGAATATGATAAGGTGTCAACTACATACGTTTCTCCACTGCAGATTGTGTCATAAACTGTGTTGACCTCCTCAATATCAAGGTTTATCAGGGTAATATCGTAACAGCCGGCGTCGGGATTGGCTACATGCAGAAATGTGCCTGATGATGTGTACGTGGTTTCATCTAGCTGGAATAAACCACAGGCTTCATAAAAAACAGTGTCTATAAATGTCAGCCCACTGACCACATTGCAAAAAGGATTGCTAAGAGCCAGGTCTATTCTGTCGCGGAGATAAAATCCGGGTTGATCGCCGAACCCCTCAACAAAGTTAACCCCTACTCCGCTCACCAGGTGACAATAACTCATGATGGTTCCGCCATTGGAGGGCAATGGCGCATTGCAGCCTTCATTGTATCCGGCTTGGGGACCACAACCGTCAATGGCCGTGCCCATATTGTTCCAGAAGCAATTGTGTGTATGCGGTGAACCAATATTATGACCAAATTCGTGAGCAATCACTTTGGTAGACCACGAATAAATCGGAAAATCATTGAAAGTCAAACTGATCCCACTAACTGCTTTGTTCAGACCCGGGCTACACAAGGTATTGAGATAAGCTATGCCGCCGCCAATGGATCTAGTGGTTAAAAAATGTCCTAATCTGCTTTGAAAAGGCAGGCTTTGTTCAACAAAAACGGGTAACAAAGCACCGGTACTTCCTATAGATGCATAGGGATCAGGTTCAGTCCAAACATTGATCTCATTGAGGATCAGGTTGATGTTATACTTGGCATACAGCATATTCATCTGATGATGAAGTGCTGATACATATTGCGCAACCCCCTGAACTCCTCCTAACTGATTGTGCATCTGGAAATCGCATTCATAATACACAGTAATAAAGCGGCATGACAGTGCGCTGCGATCAGTGTGATCCAATGCCTCAGGCTTCAATCCGTTCAAATCATCAGCAGACCATACATCCTCAGCACTGCAAGTGAATGGCATTGCTTCATGAACGCCATGGCTTCGGTAATACACATATAAATTCCGCTGCTCTCCATCAGTTTTGAGCGGTCCAATTTCAAAAGTTCCTTCCGGGGAAAAAACAACACCAATAAGTCGGTCTGAGAAAACACTTAAGGCCACTTTCCCATCTGCGCCGGACTCCGTGACACCGTAGTAGTGCACTCCTCTGTCGAATTCGTAGGCCGTTGTGGCAAAATCAGCACTGACTCCTTGAAGGCTGATCCTGTTTCGGTAATCCACCCTTTCCAGCCGGACAAACTCAATGCTGCCTTCCTGTGTAAGTGGCAATACCATCCTGATACTTGCCTGTTGTCTGTTTGCCAGTTGACTGATCATTTCAAGATCAGCTACATAAACATTCACATCTTCCGCTTCGCGTGGAATGGAAATGGCTGGGTCAGCTTCATAAAGCAAGCTGAACGGAGAGAATAAAAATTCCTCATCAGGGTGAAACTCAGCCCGGGAAACGCTTTGAGCATTAGTTGCCCAACAAAGAGCTATCAAAAAAAGCACTGCAATGCTTCTAAGTTTCCTGAAATGGTAAACTGATCCAAAGAATGGACGTAAAAATGAAATCATCGTGAATAGAAAATAAGAAGGCAAGTTAGCAATAAAAACAGTTTACAATGCAAACAGGTAACTCAAAAATACGCCTCAGGTTTTTACTGTCCGGTATTTATTGTCCGGCATGTTTAGCTACAGTCATTTTTTTCATCTTTGCACATGATTAATGCGGTAAAGCGATATTTCCTGAGGTTTTTTCGAATATTATGGGGTGCGTATGGTATAACCTTGCTCGTGATACTCATTTCCACTACCCTTCTCACTGTGGGACTGGCCCGGCTTATATTCCGCGCTGACCCGGTATCGCTGGCATACCGGATCAGTAAAGTGTATATTTTGCCGGTTTTTTTTACTTGTTGTCTGATCAGGGTAAAAATTCTGAACAGGCATTTGATACAAAAAAATACGGCATACGTGATCATCAGTAACCATACCAGTTTTCTGGATATACTTTGCAATGTGTATGCTTACCCATTTACACTTAACTTTTTGAGCAAAGCAGAAAACGTTCGTATTCCTTTGGCCGGCCCTTTTGTTAACTGGTATAGCGTTCTGGTTGAACGGGGAAACAGCAGATCCAGACAGAAGAGTTTTATGCAAATGGCCGAAATACTCAGACAAGGAATCTCCATCATGATCTATCCGGAAGGAACCAGAAATACCGGAAAATCACTGCTCAACCGCTTTCATGACGGGGCTTTCAGGCTGGCAATTTCTACAGGCACGCCATTGGTGGTACTTACTTTGGTGAATACCGGTAAGTTAGCCAACCCTAAAAGGTACGTCTCACTTAAGCCGGGAACCATTTATTGTGTTTACGATGAGCCCATTCAAACCGCAGGAATGTCAACGGAGAATATCGAATATCTCAAAACCACAGCCAGGGAACAAATGAGAAAAACACTGGAAACTTTTCAGAATTAGATCGTCATAATGATGTAAACGCTTGCAGAAATTACCTAGTAAACTTTATATATGCTTAATATTATCAGGTCTCTTTTTTTGGGGATATCTTTTTGTGGGTGCTTTGCAGCACTGTGGCTGACTTCTTGTTCTCAGGGCAGCTCTGGAGGTTTTAGCCAATGTCCCGAATCTGTGCCATCAGCCATTTTTGGTGAAGTGAACCGCGAGGTGATCTCACATCAGTTTGACATGGACAATGAAAAGAGTACCGAGTACCTGGTGCTTGAAGGTGGTATCATCATTGAGCTGATCCAGACGGGGTGCAGCCCCATGCCACAGCATTTTACCTTCTACTGGCCGGCACAGGCCACCAAGTTCAATACCGATGATATTGCCGGGCTGTCTGCTGAGGTCATGTTGTGGATCGGTAATCTTCATCCCGGCCTGGGCAGTCTGAGAGCATGGTCAACAGTATTTCAGGAGCTGGAAGGCAGCCTGCAAAACGGAGAGACCTTTGATGTGGATGACCGGTACAGTGCCCGTGCACATTTCATGCCCGGCGAAATGCAGAATATCCTTTATATTGAGCTGACCATGGTGTAATCTGTTCGCTTCAAACTACACTGCCATGAAAGAATTATACAGGCATCCGGTGGTTCACAACCTTTGCTCACAGTGCAATGGCCCCATTACCTTCGGTCTCCTGAGTTTAATTTTCTTCTTCCTGTTCTCCATTGGACCGTGTAGTTTGGCCGCTCAGCATCCGTTAGATATAACTTCATTAACATTGACTGATCCGGATCGCAATAATCGGCATATTCCGGTCATTGTATACTACCCGGCAACCCAGGCCGGTGAACAGACTGTCCCGGTTTCCGGAAGTTATCCGCTGTTTGTGATAGGTCATGAATTTGCCATGGGAGCCGGGTCCTATACTTCCCTTTCAGCCGGTTTGGTTGCCGAAGGCTTTGTTGTAGCGTTAACCAACACTGAAACAAGCATACTCCCTCCGCCTGATCATCTGGAGTTTGGCAAGGATATTATCTTCACTGCCAATACTTTGCGTTCCATGTCTGCCGAAAATCCGTCATTCTTTCTATACGGCTCTATTTGGTAGCAATGCAGCAGTTGGAGGACACAGCATGGGAGGAGGAACATCAATAATTGCCCTGGCCGGGAATTCTGCAAATATTCAGGCCTATGTGGGTTTTTTATCCCGCTGAAACCAGTCCGTCTTCCATTGCTCAGGCAGAGAATTTATCATCGGTACCGGCCCTGATTTATTCAGGTACTCAAGACGGTGTAACGCCACCTCAGAATCACCAGGATCCTATCTATGACAATTGGGCTTCACCGAGTAAAATTCAGGTGTACATTGAAGGCGGAGGTCATTGTTACTTTGCTGACACTCAGCTCGCCTGCGATTTCGGAGAGCTGCTGTCTCCACCCGGGCCTTCTATTACACGGGAAAAGCAGCAGCAGATCACTCTTAGATACCTTGTTCCTTTTCTTCATTGGAAGTTAAACGGCCTGAATCCCGAATCCATTTTTGATTCATCAATAGACAATGACCATGAAGTAAGTTACCGCATAAATTGTTTAACTACCGGCACCGGAATGGTTATTCCGAAAAGAATCAATGTGCACTCGTTCCGGCACAGCATGTATTGCAGTTGAAGTGGGTATATACAGCAACCATGGGCCGGTTGTTTACTTACAATTTGGAAAGTCGCCAAATTTACCTCGGTGAAAAATGGCTGCATCCCGGCTGGAATGCGATAGATATATCCAAAATATCATCCGGTCAATGGTTACTGGAGCTGTGAACATCAGACCGGGTTTTCATATCAGATTTGTTTGTCAAGTTTTCCCGGTAACCTTTGCCTTCAACTGAACTCTTTTTCCGGAATTCTCTTAAGGTAGTGTTAAACAAAGGGAGTAAAGCGGCACAAAGTTTTGATAATGCCGTTATTGGTTTATATTTGCTCGTGTATTTCTCTTAACCTAAAATAAAACACCTACCTATGAAAAAGATTCTCATGCTTTTCGCCGTAGTATCATTTGTCGGTCTTGGCTCTGCCATGGCTCAATGTGGTGCTGCAAAAGCTTCCACCGTATCGGCTGAAAAAGAAAAAACATCTTGCACAGCTGCTGAAAAAGCTGCCTGCACATCCTCTGCTGCACGTGCAGTGAATGTTGCTGCTGAAGCAGAAACCAAGAAATCATCTTGCAGCGGAAGCAAAGCTGAAGCTTCCAAAGAAACCTCAGCTGAATCAGAAGGCGGAAGCGCTATGAATGTTTCCGAAAAAAAGTCGTGCAGCCAGGCTGAAAAAGCTGCCTGCGCCGGCAAGTCATCATCTGCTGCTACTGCCGTTCAGGTATCCGCTGAAACTAAAAAAGCTTGTTGCAGCAAAGCTGAAAAAGCCGCTTGCAATAAAGCCAGTGCATCTTCCGGTTCGAAGTAGTTTGCAATAGTTTTGATTTAAAAAAGCCATGAAGTCAGACTTCATGGCTTTTTTTGTTGGTCTTGTAAAATTTACTTCATAAACAGACAAATGTGTTGATCTACACAGATTCCTGGGATTTGAATAATCCGGCAGCCATCAATGCTCCTCCCATAAGTGAAAAATCCTTGAGCAGGTTCGACATCACTGAACCGGTTTCATCAGCACCCATAGCAGGAAGATGAATACCCAGTACATAAATAAGTAATAGCAGCGCTAGCAACAATGAGGCCAGTCGAGCCATAATTCCTGTAATGATGGCAATGGCTGCCGCCAGCATGGCAAGCCCTGAAACAATGACCAATACATTAGCTGCAGGCCATCCATCCAGAACATACTGAGCAAGCATTCCGGTGTTCATCAGGTGAAAAATACCAAAAACGCCAAAAGGCAGTGCGAAAATGATTTTGGCTAATCGTCCGGTTAACACATCCATAAATTGAAAATTTTGTGTGACTGTAAAGTGGATCGGGAATTGGCCCCTGATCCTATCAAAGGCCAAGATAACACAATGATCCGATCTTTTCAAAATAAAATACTACATCTATAGACTGAAGGTTGCCAATATACAACTCAATGGTTGCAACAGCATTATTTGATTTGGTGATTGCGCTCCCTGTATGTTATCCTGCACTGTGTCTGCTTCAGGTATCACCTGCTTACCGAAAATTGCACTCATGTTTCTTAACACATATTTAATGCTCCCGGCAGGTTTGCTGTAAAACATCGCTATAATGGTTCCGTTTTGATCTTGTATTGATCAAGGCCACCCATGATGAATTTACCCAACATACCTGAAATTTTTCAAGCTTCCGTCAAGGCAGTACTCGATGCCAATATTCGCTCTGTCAAAGGCCGGGATGAATCGGTGGAAGATATAGTGAGCCTGGTTCACAATACACTTGATTCACAAAAATACTCGCACACATATATACCGGCATTATACTATCAGGCCACCTATGCGGTGTCATCCCAATATCACCACGTAACCCGCGAGATGATCCGCAAGGGATTTGAATTTAAGCCAGGACGCAATATTGCCGGCATGTATGAGCTTTCCAACTTTCTCATCCCTTTTCTGGAGCATTTATCGGCAGAGGATCATGTGCGGTTATTGCGATTGCACTTTTCTTCGGGATACCTGGACTCACTTGCCGGCAAGCTGCAGTTTTTCATCGAAGGAACGGGTTTCCTGACGGATAAGGTCCGCTTACTCGAACAAAAAGTGGCAGCTTTGAATACGATCAGAAAATCGCCCCGTCCAATAACTGTGCCTGTTAACAAGCCCTGAATTCAGTGCTTGCCTGCTCATTGAGATGAACGTTTCCTTTCCTTTTTCTGCCGTCTTTTACATTGAATCCATTAAGTATGTGGGTACTTCCCCGGATGCACAATAACCTAAGCTGATTCCACGAAAGCCGCTTTCCGAATTGCATCCGGGCAATATATAAACCGCATTCCCGATGCCTTACTCCGTCATCATTGACTTCCGTTCCGTATTTTCTGCATTGCGGACAAGGAGTTTCAGTGATCTGGCGAATACAGGCAGCTTTATTGTGATAGCCGCCTCCCCCTGATCGCCCGGGAAACACATTAACCGGGCTCAGAGTGAGCATGCTGATTTGAGTGGTCAGCTCTTTTTGCCAATAATCTAAAAATTTTGCAGGCTCCAGGTTACCTTCGCGGATCTGTCTGATCTTTGATTCTACAGCACAAGCAGAGTTTATATCCATCAGCGGGCTGTTTCCAAATGCCGAGACCAGTGCCTCTCCGGCCGTTGTTAATACCAGTTTGCCATCGGTTTCACGGAGATAATTATTGCTGATAAGCTGATCAATAATGCGGTTTCTGTTGGGAACCCTGCCAAGTCCGGTGACGTTTTCGACTTGGCCGGTCCATAGTTCAGCCTGCCCGCTACCCTCCCCTGCTGAAGCCATCATCGCCAGCACTTCACCTCGTTTTGGAGCATTGGACAAGCCATCTTGTCTCAATTGTCCGGAGAATGTCATTCCTTCTTTCCACTGGTCAAACAGAGATATATCGGCATACAGATAATCTGCCATGCCAACTGCTTGAAACACCATACTTTCAGTAATGCCTGAACGTTGGCCGGTAAATGCCACCAGACATCGCCGGGCAATGATTTGATACACTGTGTGGAGTTGTTGTTTAGACGGAGGGAAAATGGCTGTAATGCCGTGCTCTGCAGCTTTGGCTGAAAGTCTAAAAAGATGACTACCTGCACCGGTGTCAGAAATTTCCTTGTAAGGCTGGCCGGATTCTGCACTCCATTGTTTGATTTTTGCCACATATTCATCTTCACCTGGTTGAGCTAAAAAAGGTATGGTGGTATGGGGCCATGAAATATTACCATGCTCAAACAACTCCTCCATTTGTGCCAAAGCCGATTGATGGCCAATGCCGTATCTGCAAATCAGATCCCTGAGCAGCTCATCACCGGTATAGAGTAAAGGAGGTGGACCGGACTTGATAATTTTCAGCACATTGAACCTTACTCCCTTGATGGCATGCAGCTTATCAGCATTAAACACGGTGATCCATTTGCCGGTATCGGTACGGAATTGCTGAATTCGTGCAGTGGTTTTTTGACTGATCCGGTCATGAATCCACTTCAGTACGGGCCACTGCAACCTGCCGGCAGTAATCTGCTGAAAACTATTCAGGGCACAGGAATGTGCCTCACAAAGAGATATCCCCGAAGAAGAAACTAAGCTGTTTCCTGCATCCTTTCCGACATTCGATTGTTCCGGATCATTTGTTTGATAACTTTTAAAAGAGCGGGAAACTTCATAACTCACGATGTACCCCATCCAGGCGTCTGCCACCATACGGCAATAAGCCGCCCGGTAAAGTGGCAGCGTTTGCCTTGCATAAGCGGGGTGTAAAATGGCGTGTCTTATGGCTGATGGATGTGCAGATGCGCAAAGGACTCGAACCGAACAGGGAGCACACCGGAGGTAAGCAATCAGATGCCGGTAATGCAGCTCGGATTCTGGTGAAGGGTAACTGACCCAAAATATTTTTTTGGCTTGTGAAGCCAAAGTGTTTAACTGCTTTAACTTTAACTGTATCACTGCATTTCCGCGGGGCCTGAATTCGAATTTTCTGATGAAAGGTGAGCGCTTCCCGATCAATGCTTCCCTGAGGGGCCGAAGATCAGCGGCCAGCATTGGTCCGCCGGTACAGAATACAGTACTTTCAGGCCGGGAAAGATTGAGTGCACGGCTTAGCCTTGCTGCCAGTAAAGGTGTTTCCGTTACGTAGAGATGCATGCTGCCAAATTAAGGGAATTAATGCTTTGAGCGATGATTTTCCATTACCTTTATGGCAACTTAAGGTATTACCGGATTGTTTTATCCTGAAATTGCGTTTTATGAAAAATTTAGGTACAATATTAGCCACTCTTGCGGTGGTGTGCTTCAGTGCGACACTGAGTTTTGCACAGGTTTCAGCCACTGCTGAAAAAGAAAGAACAATCATGATTGAAATTCCCATTGAAGGTATGGGTTGCATGGGCTGTGTGGGCACTATTACCGAAGCCTTTGAAAAAGAGGCCGGTATTCGTTCAGTTCAAGTAAGCCTGGATGATAAGTCAGGGACTTTTGAATATGTTCCTGAGCAAACTGATCCCGAAAAGATCAAAGCCAAACTGGTCAAGCTCGGTTATACTCCTGGCGAAGTGAAAATGCTTCGTTAACCTGAAACTAATTGACTTTCAGTGTTCCTGATTTCCCGGGCCAAAGCAGAGGAGATATTTTGACCCTGAGGCGTTTACAACCCCTTTTTAATCAATATGAAAATTGTATTGCGATACTCTCACATTGTTGAGTCATTCCTATCTCATTGTTTGCTGATGCTTTGGCCGTCATTGATGATGCTTCAAATTTGGTCATGCACTTCGGATGGTGAGATTGGAAGGAATCATGAAGAAAAGTACATCGAATCAGCGGTGTTTGGCCGGATACTTGACAGTGCCGGCTTAAAGGGTACCATTATTACTTATCAGCCGGCAACCGGCATCTGGCTGTCTAATGATTTCAACCGAAGCGATTCAGGGTTTATTCCGGCATCTACATTTAAAATCCCCAATACGCTCATTGGTTTGGCAACCGGAATAATAGACACTCAAGTTGTTTTTCAGTGGGACAGCATGCCCAGAAGGCTCAAGATATGGGAGAAAAACCACACTTTGCGCGATGCCTTTCATCACTCTTGTGTTCCATGTTATCAGGAATTAGCTATCAGTATTGGAGTTGACAGTATGAAGCATTACCTGAATCTGCTTGAATATGGAAACATGGATGTGAACACAGAGAACTTGCACCTGTTTTGGCTTGAAGGAGAATCCCGAATCAGCCCCAAAGCTCAAATCCTTTTCCTCAGTAGATTGTATGAGGAGAGTCTCCCGGTCGAACGTTCAGCCATGGTGGCCGTTAAGCACTTAATGAAAATGGAATCAGGAGAAAATTACAGCCTTTACGGAAAGACCGGCTGGGCTATACGAGACGGGCACAATACCGGATGGTTTGTGGGGTGGGTAGAAAGCATGGTAGGTGTAGTATTCTTCGCAACAAATATTGAACCGGATGAATCGTTCAATATGGCTTTCTTTAATAAAATCAGGAGTGAGGTTACGCTGAAAGCACTGAAGGCAGAAGGGTTGTTATAGCTCTTTTCTGAAGTATACCTGGTAGTAATGCATTTGACGCTCTTCGTCAAAACCTTTCCGAATGTATTTTTCACCAAGGTCAGTTTCATCGTGATTAGGAAGTATCCTAAGTTCAATATTGGTATCGAGAAGAATTTTATTCCTGAACTTGCGCTTCAGTTCTCTGACTGCTTCCTTGTGAATATTGAATTCCGGAGCATATTCAGCGACATGTGATGCCTGCCTCGCATCTTTTTTCTCCAGAAACAACATGGCATGTTCGGGTCGTTCAAATACTTTATCAGCAAAATCCTCTTCTTCAAACCGGCTTCCCATTTCAAAATACTCCCCTGCCCTGTTTAGCCATTGAGCTTCCTGCAGCTTACTCATTTGTTCCAATGTCGTCATGTCATGTATGGCTTCGCGGCAAACATTCATGTATGTTTTGGTAAAATACTTGTTGTCAGTTACCGGCTCAAGACCCAAAAACCTTTCCTGCCAGTACTGGGCATCCCTCCCCCGCATATCAGATGTGTACACTCTGTAGCCATCATCACTCATGGTGTTGAGAATTACCGCAGCTTTGTCGATTTTGCCCAGATGCCATCCTGAAACAATGTCGAGCTTGCCGTTTTCTGTTCCATGACTCACTTCCAAAAAATGATCCTTATCCTCAGCCTTAAAAATGCCCAGTCCTGAAACCAGCTCATCTTCGTGCATTACCTGCTCAAAATGTGCAATAAACACATCACCGGTTTTAATCTTGGGATGTACCGATGCTTCATACAACAGGCGTACGATTTCGGCTGAGCAGTTGACAAAATTGGATTCGGGATACTCAAAATACTCTTTGATTACCGGAAACAAGGCCTGTGCACCGGGAGATGCACCCAATTGATGAGCATCGTACTTTCTGAAAGCCCGCATAAACCAGCTTTCCAACGAGTGCAGCAGGTCCTCGTCTTTTAGTTCAATGGGATTTTTTGCTGCCAGATATCCCTGATTATTAAACCGGTTCCCTACCTGATGAACCGTTAAGGCTGTAAGCCGGGCTTCGTTCCAATCTATCATGCCCGAAAGATAGCAAACATTCCTTATTGTTTGACCAGCGATATGAAAATGCGAAACTCTGGATTGACCCACCCGACAAAGTAAACTCCGGCAGGCCATCTTGTCAGGTCAAGGTTCACTTCATGATCATCGGGACCCAGGGCAATGCTTTTCAGCAGGATTCCGCCGGCAGTATAAATTTCCAGGGTTGAATTTTTTGGGATATCTTTTTGTGGGCCGTGAAAAATCACGGCTGTGGCGGTTTCCGAAACGGGATTGGGAAAAACATGAAATGCAGAACCCTCTGGTACATCATAGATAGAGGTAAAGGGTCCCACATCAAAAGGATGGATCACTTCACACCCGTTTGTATCGGTTACAGTGAGGCTGTAGCTCCCCGCTCCAAGACCGGAAATGCTTGCCTGAGTCTGACCATTGCTCCATAAGTAACTGTACGGCGGGGTGCCCCCGGTTACCCAGGCCGCAGCAGAACCGTTATTAAAACCATTGGAAGGAGGTTGAACCACAACATCCGCCAAGAGCGGTGCAGGTTGGCTTATATTGGTTTGGGCAATGGCCATACAGCCATTGGCATCGGTAATGGTAACCTGATAAAAGCCTGCCGGCATATTCTGCCATCCCTGATTATTGTTGTAGCCGGCATGACTCCAGTGTATGGTATAAGGAAGCGTTCCACCCTGCAAATTGAGATTGAGCGTGCCGTTGTTTTCACCGAAGCAAGTTACTGCACCTGCTTCCAGCTGAGCCTCCGGGCTGTTGTCAACGCTCATTACAGCAGCATCAGCTTCAGCAGTACAGCCCATGGCATCTGTTATAGTTACCCCATAAACGCCACTGGCAATCTGGTTGATATGAGGGCTTGTACTGCCATTTGACCAAAGGTAATTGTATGGCGGAGTGCCGCCACCCACTACCGAGAAAATCGTAGCGGCATTGGCCTGGCAGTTATTGCTTACAGGCATCAGTTGCAGGTTTATGGCAGGTAAGGCTGTCACCTGTATGGAAGCGGAGGCAGAACATCCGTTTTCATCAGTAACAGTAACGGTATACAAGCCGGGGGTGCTTACTATATTTTCTGCCCCTGAAGCACCATTGTTCCAGATGTAGGTAGTGAAACCTTCTGTAGCGGACAGAACTGATGTTTCCCCGGCACATAAAACAAAGTTCCCGGAAATTTCCACGTTCGGTTCATCCCAAACTTCGATATTGACTATGTGAATGCTATCACAGCCGGATTGATTCAGATAATAAACGGTGAGTGTTGTATTTTCAAAAAACGTGCTGCCGTTCCAGGTTCCGCCAAAACAAAGCTGAACTTGCTGAATAACGGTATCTATGCCTGAAGGGTCAAACGATATGGTGTGGTTTATCAGTGAATCACAACCTGACTGATTAATCAGCAACTCAGTAAATACCCCTGTATTCTGCGGATTGCAATCCTCGGAATACAGGAAAGTGGTGTCGCTTTGCAGAAGTAATACTTCAGTAATAATGATGGAATCGCAATCCCATTGGTTATTCAATACTGATATGAAGGTACCGGTATCTGCAGGAATGCAGGAAGATGCCTGAATCCAGGTGGAATCAGGCATAATAAAAATGGTTTCAGTGATCACCAGACTATCGCAACCATCAGTATTGTACAGCAGCAAAGTATCCAGCCCTGCTTCAGCGGCATTGCAGGTCCATGTTTCAAGCAGGGTAATGTCAAACCATGGCTCATAAGCAGTATAGGTAAGTACAATGCTGTCGCAGCCTGCAACATTGCTCAGTATTTGGCTCACCCATCCGGTATCTGCTGGCTGGCAGGAAAATTTCGTTAGAAACGTGGTATCGGGAACAGGAATAAGATACTGAGTAATGATCACCGAATCGCATCCTTCGGTATTGAGGAGTATCAGGGTATCCCATCCTATTTCAGCCGGATTGCAGGTTTCAACAGTCAAGAACACAGAATCGGCAGACGGGACATAACTAACCTGAGTGATCACCACACTGTCGCAGGTTTCAGTTCCCGGCAATACCAGTATAAACACGCCGGAGTCTGCAGGTTGACAGGTTTCTTCAAAGAGATAAGCAGTATCTGCCTCCACCCACACAGTATGGTGTATGACCAGTGAATCACATCCTTCTGCATTTAAAAAGTACAGTGTATCCAATCCGGCTTCAGTGACATCGCAGGTTGTAAACAACAGCACTGTGGTATCAGCATAGGGAACAAAAGCTGTGTAGGTGATCACCACACTGTCGCAGCCTTCTGCATTGAGTAACCAATCTGTGGATATGTCCTCATCAGCAGGCTGGCATGATTCAGCGAAAACATAAACGGTGTCCGACGGATACTTCAGTACGGTTTCCACCACTATGGAATCACACTGTAATACATTGGTAAGATGATGAATAAAAATGCCGGTGGCCGTTTCGTCACACGTGAAGGATGTGATCATCACTGTATCGGCCTGCGGAATAACCGTAACCTGATGTACAACAGTACTGTCACATCCCGCAACGGTGAAGTAACTAAGCGCAAAAACGGTATCACTCACAATGGTAAAACCTTCCTGCACATCACCATAGCAAGCGCTGTATTCAAGCAAAGTCAGCGTAGGGCTTCCGGATTGGATGATGGCAATAGTATCGGTTCCGGTACACCCCTCACTATCTTCTACGGTAACCGAATACATACCGGGTTGCGTTATCTCAAGAAAGGGACTTGAACTTCCGTCTGACCATGAATAAGCGAAATAGTTCCCCGCTGTCAGTACCGCGGTATCCCCTTCACAGTACACCTGCGGGCCGGAAATTTGCGGTTGCAGTCCAATGTCGCTTTGCAACCATACAGAATCTGTTCCGGAACAACCATTGCCGTCAATTACTGTGAGATAATACCACCCCGGTTCATTGGCTATCAAAACTGGCCCATCCACATTGCCGGGATTCCAGAGATAAGACTCAAAGCCTGAAGCAGTAAGTGTAGTACTGCCGCCTGTGCAAAAAGTAGTGGATCCCGTGATCAACGGTTGGGGTTGAGGAACAATTTCAACTGTTGTTTCTGCCAGCAGCGTACAACCATTTTCAGCTTCAAACAGCAAATTAAACTGGGTATCCGCAGCAAAAAGAGTGATGTCCAATAAACCTTCGGCCACCCCGGGTCCTGTCCATGATCCCGTTGGGAAAGCAGGATCAATGTGATTGCTGAGCTCAATAAAACTATCTGTAATACAAGCAATTACCGGAAGCAACTGAGGTGTCTGGGCTGCTATTACCGTTATGTATGTAGTGGCAGGCTGGCTGCATATGGAATTGGTTGTGAACTGAACGGAAAAGCTGCCAACACCAGACTCCAATACACTGAACATGCCATTTTCGGTAAACAGTCCGCTCCACTCCCCTGCTATGCTGCTGTCTGCAAGCAGATCAATCAGTGGGTATGACTCCAATAGTTCACATATCGTATCTGCAATGAGTTCGGCAATGAAGGCAGGTTGAACCAGAACTGTTGCAGTAACAGGCAGTGCGCAGGTTTCGGTACCTTGATATGACAAAGTGTAAGTTCCGGATAAACCGGTCGGTGAAAACAGATTTCCGTTGACGCCGGGGCCGCTCCACGAACCTGAAGTACTTCCCGACACAATCAGTGACATGAGATCTAACGCGTCGTCAAATTCGCACAACTCAGCATTCAACGTTGCCGGCAGAATGTTGGGTAGTACTGTGATCTGTGTGGAAGCAGCAGGCACACAATTGCCCGGTGGCGTATAGGTAAGGTTAAAAGTACCTGCAAATGGCGGAGTAAACATATTGTTTGATACTCCGGTACCCGACCATGTTCCATTGGGGTATAACGGATCCTGCAATGCCAGAAGTGCAAACGGACCGTGATCGGCACAAATGCTGGCTGTGGTTAGCACTGCCGGACCCGAAGGAGAAACATGCATAACCGTAGATGCCGGAAGTACACACTGCACTGATGAAGTATAAGAGAGGGTTACACTTCCGGATCCGACCAGAGCGGGATTGAAATGGCTTCCGCCCGTAACACCCTGACCCGACCAAACACCGGGCAAAAACTGACCGGCCGGTAAAGAATTAAGATTAAACACAGGATCTGCCGAACAATATGACAAGGAAGGCAATGAAGGTGTAATCACCGGGATTATTGTGATTTGAGCCGTGGTGTATTGCGTGCACGTGCCGTTTGGGGTAAAGGTTATGGTAACCGTTCCGGTTAGCCCGGTAACATTCATAATTCCGGTAATGGGATTAACCCCGCTTCCGGACCATACACCTGAAATTGACTGGTTTTGCTTGAGTGAATTCAGGTTGAAGGAAGAATTATTAGAGCAAACATCAGCATTGTTCAGTGCGGTACTGACCGGGTTGTTGACGGTGATCACCATAGTAGCCGGATTGGTGCAGGATGCAGAAGGCGTAAAAGTTAATGTGTGGTTTCCTGCCCCGGCAGATGAAGGCGCAAAAGTGACAGGGTTGATCAGTCCCGGACCGGACCATGATCCGGCCGCGTACTGAGGATCGAGATAATCGTTGAGGGAAACAGGAGCACCATTGGAGCACAGCGTTCCCGGATTGCCCAATTGAGGTGTTGCGGGATTCTGAACATTGAGCTGGAATGAAGCATTCGTAACGCATCCTGCAGGAGACGTGACACTCACTGTATAAGTGCCGCTCTGACTTGCTGTAACTACCTGACCTGAAAAACTCCCCTGGGGACTGGTCCATAAGTAGCTGCTCATTCCTGAGGGTTGGGCTGTAAGGGTAATACTTTCGCCTGCACATATATTCCCGCTACCAGAGGCCTCAATGGATGCAGAACTGCCATCTACCGTAAGGGTTACCGTTTGCTGTGTCTGGCACAGAGGTGTAAAAAAAATGTTGTCGAGATGAAAATCATAACCTGTACTGGTAGGAGTATTTGTGCCAACGATACAATATTCAACCGGACCCGAGAGTAATCCGCTGTTCCAGGTAATGGAATATGCATTCCATGTGCAGGTCTGATTTACTGCCGTCATAACCGGCCCAACATTATTGCCGTTGATCTGGAATCTGAACTCCATTGGTGGAGGGTTGGCCATGGCGGCACTAAAACCAATGTGGTAGTTCTGCCCCTGAACAACGTCAATATACTGGCACCATATTTTTTTTCCGGCGGTACCCCATGCCGCACTAGCAGAAAACATATTTCCCCCTCCCCCGCCGGGCTGGTTACATGTTGGCCATGAAGGGTTAAGTGCTGTTCCGTTGGGACCTATAGCGTATTTGCCCTGCTGTGCTGAAGGTGAGGACAAAAAAGCATAATCCGTGAAAAAGCCAGAATTGCCTTCGCTAAAGCTGCTGTTTTTTACAAGATTTGCCCCTCCCCCGTGCAGAATAGTAGCAGTATATGTTGTAGTGGACTGAGGTGTGGCAATCGGAGTTAGTGATGTACTTGAGCTGAGTCCAGTGGCCGGAGACCATGAAATACTGTGGATGGAACTATTACCTGAAGAAATGCTTAAAATGCGGGACTGGCCGGGGCATATTGCAGTAGATCCGTTAACGGAAATCTGTGAGGTGTTTTGATTAATAGTTACCGAACCCTGAGCATTTCCCGAACAGCCATTACCCGAGCTTATCCCTGTTAAGGTCACGGAAGCCGGAAAACTGAGCGGGGTAACATTGAGCATTACCGGTTCAGACTGAAAAGTAGCTGCCTGGCTTTGGCCATTGATCATATAATTGAGTGTAAATGGAAAATCCCCTGTGGTTATAACCGGAACAAAAAAAGGAGAACCGGCACAACCTGAAAAGCTTCCCTGTATAGTGGCAGAAGGTGAAGTTTTAAACAATATATCATATTGATGAATAACCTCACAGCTCTGTGGTATCAGTAAAGTTGTGTCCCCTGACACTTCCTGACCCATAAAGAAAGGATTGCCTGAACACACTATTTCCGTACCCATCGGAGTAATGGTATACGGAGTCACATTGACCGTTACGGATTCAGATACTTCAAGACAGCCATAACCCGGATTGACGGTGGCCGTGTAGGTTGTGGTAGCGTTGGGACTGGCAACAGGATTAAAGCAATCAGAGCAACTCAGTGATTGCGACGGACTCCATTGAATGGTTCCTGGAGGCGGGCAATAACCTATGCCGAGGTAAGGCAACTGTGTTATGGTGTTGGAAACACCCTGATTGGTGAAAGTACAACCATTCAATCCTGCACCTGAACCATAACGGGTATAGAGTTTATTGCTTCCGGTCTGGAAGGCTGCAATAAGGTCATCTGCACCGGGTGCAGTAACGTTGTCGTAGCAAATTTGAATCAGCAGGTTTGAGGTGCCATCCCAGGGCATACCCTGATTCAACAAATGCGTGTTCCAGCCCAATTGAGTGCTGTAATTCTGCTGATACAGCACCGGAAGGTTTTCAACGAAAGTCTCAGGCACAGTATTGAGAGAAGTACAAGCCATCCGAATCGTAAAGTTCTGGTATGGTTGATTGGTTTGCTTAACCGTGACAAAAAATGAGAGGCTTTGAATAATGTCTCCGGTGCTGAGTCCGGCATCTGCCAACAACGCTGCCGGATAAATCATCTGCAATCTCATATCCGACCAAACACCCCGGTAAATGTGAAAGATGTTTACCTGAGGAGTACCCACATTCACATTGGAGGATGGAAGCAAACAGGCCGATGAATAACTGCAGGCCGGTTGTGCAGGAGTTCCGCCGGTTACCTCTGCCTGTAATTGTGCTGTCTGGTTGGCGCAGATGGTCGCAGAACCGGTTACGGTAAGCTGAGGGGGTTGAGAAACAAACAATACTTTGCAGTCAGCTGTGCGGGCAGCACAAATATCTGCTGAAGCCAAAGCATTGTCAAGGTCAGAAAGTGAACTGCCGGGTGCAGGTAAATCGGCAATTGTTGTACCGGAAGCCAGATTCAATCCACAAACAAGATATTGCCCCTGAAGAAGGCTGCCGCTCAATGAACCCGCAAAATATTGCTGGATAACTCCCCCTGGTTGACTAATAACCACATAGTGCAGAGTACCTGCAGAATTACCGGCAATAGCCAGATCAGCTCCGCTCATTGGGTCAGCTTCACACCCTGTTAACGGAATGGTATTGATAAAACTTCCCGGCGTGGGATTACAAGCAGAAAAGATATAACCGGACTCAGGGCTGTGGTTGGTATTTGAACCTACAGTAAATGCATAGGCATTACTGTGGTGATAAAACCATGCAACAGGTAATATGATGGCGAACACCAGAACTGTGTACAGCCAATGTTTGGGATTGCTTAGGGTAACCATCAATAGCATGGTTTCCGCAAATATACCATTTACATTACAACGAATCTCAAGACGGCATAACCTTTAACAGTATTCAATTGGAGGATATAGACACCCGGAGCGAGGGGGAGGTTAATGGTTTCGGTATGGTTTATCGCCTGCCAGGAAGTTTGGTAATGGACTTTTCCGGTGATATCCAGGATCTGCATGTTGGTGTATAGCTCTTTGTTGTACGTTACCGCCAGGGTAAAAATACCCCGGTTAGGATTAGGAGTCAAAACTATACTTTGCACAAATTCAGGATGATCGGTTGCGGTGTAAACATCCACATCTTCGGAGTCATACCCGGTACACTGATTAAAATCGGTAACGGTAATGCTGTAAGTACCCGGCGACAGGCCGCTGATGGAAGATGTGACAGCTCCGGTATTCCACTGGTAGGAATATGGTGGTGTGCCGCCAAAAACAGTGGCCACGGCTGCGCCGTTGTTCATGCCCTGGGTGGCCGGAGTCACCTGAATATCGATGAGCATGGGGTCGGGTTGATCGATCTTTTCTTCACCGATGGCCACACATCCCTGCTGATCGGTTACCGTTAAGCTATAAATCCCGGCCTGGATATTGTTTTGCCCGGAAGTTGTAGCTCCGTTACTCCACTGGAAGCTGTATGGCGGGTATCCGCCGGTGACTGTTGAGCTGATTGAGCCGTTAAACAAGCCGAAGCAGGTTGCATCCAGTACATTGAGGTTCAGCGATGGCGAGTTGTTAATACTCTGCACTGCCACCTGGCCCTGTGCAGTACAGCCAAACTGATCAGTTACCGTTACTGAATATACACCACTGGCCAGGCCGGTATTGATACTATTTTGCACGCCGTTGCTCCATAAGTAGGAATACCCGCCGGCTCCGCCAAAGGCATATACCTGCGCCGAAGCATTATTGATGACGCACATGTTGTTGGTGGGAATAATATTCAGGCTTATGGGGCTGTAAGCTGTTACGGTTGCCTGAGCAGTTCCGGCGCAGCCATTGTCATCGGTTACGGTTACGGTATAGGTGCCCGCAGACACGGTAATTTCCTGAGCCGTACTGCCTGTGCTCCACTGATATGTGGCATAGGTACTGGATACGCTGAGCGTGGTTGATGTACCGTCCCCTGAACCACAAACCTGCAACACGCCCTGTATCTGGGGTTGAGGTGGTGTGTAAATGCTGATGTTCACTGTAACCACGGAATCACACCCGTTCTGACCCGTATACACTTCGGTCAATGTGGTGGGAGCAAAGTAAGGCACCCCTGCATATACCGAACCGGGACAAAGCTCCAGTTCAACCGTACTTTGTTGTATGCCATCGGTGGTAAACAGCGTTGTGACCTGGATTACAGAGTCGCAACCAAAAATATTGGTGTATGTGAAGGTTTCCACACCCAGCTCCTGCGGATTGCAACTGTATTGCGTGATGGCTTCAAAGTGGCCGGGCAGCAATGAAACTTCAGTAACAATCACCGAATCACATCCCCAGGCATTGCTCAGTACCTCAATAAATGTACCCGTTTGATTAATATCGCAATCCGTACCACTAAGCCATGTGGTATCACTGCCTATCCAGCTGATCTGAGTTACCACTACGGAGTCACAGCCTTCAGGTGTGGTCAGTACTTCGGTAAAAAGGCCTGTCTCACTCAATTGGCAACTCTCCTGCCACACCCATGTTGTATCGAGCAGCTCCAGCACAGTAATTTTGACAATCACCGAATCGCAGCCATTCACATTCGTCAGTGAATCAATCTGGGTGCCGGCATCCAGCGGATTACAGGATATCAGGTAGATGCTGTCAATACTGCCCTGGTAATACTCAAACAGGGTGATTACTACCGAATCGCACCCATGCTGGTTCGTATAGACCTGCTCCAGTGGTCCGGTATCAGGTTCGCAGCTTACCGCATAAAGGGTATCCACAGTGCTTTGCCAGCTTAATACCTGGGCTTCGCCGTTTACTTCGCATCCCAGGGCATCACTCAGCAGCAAATTGTATTGCCCGGCACCGAGGTTGCTGACTGACGGGGTTGTATCCCCGGTACTCCATAAATAGTCGTAAGGGCCCGTTCCTCCCGTAACTGAAGCGGTAAGCTGACCGGTCGAATCCTGATCACATCCGGCATGCGATACGATGTCAATATTCAGTTCAAGGGACGAAGGCTCTGCTACCTCCCAGCTTCCAAATACTGCCTCACACCCGTTGGCATCGGTAAGGGTAAGGCTGTAGCTTCCGGCAGACAGGCCGGTAACAGTGGAATCAGTACTGCCGTGGCTCCAAAGATAAGCGTAAGGGTCCGTTCCTCCGGTGGTCACGATGGCTATGCCGGCATCGCTGCCTCCAAAGCAGCTAACCATGCTCATTTGTTCTGTTATATCCAGTGCTTCAGGCTGGCTTAACACGGCTTCAGCCTCCTTCACACAACCCAGATTGTTGGTTACCGTTACGCTATAAGCGCCGGCAACAAGTCCGGATACTGTAGATGAGGTATCTCCGGTGTTCCATACATAGCTTACAGGCTCGTTCAATGTGCCTCCTAATATTGCACTCAGCTGACCGTTGCTGCCTTCAAAACAGAGAATATCCACAACCTCAAGAGCAAGGGTAAAATCGCAATCAATCTCCTCTACCACTATCGAACCGAACATCGACTCACAACCCAATGCATCCGTAATGGTGAGGCTGTAAGTGCCCGCAGGAAGATTGCCCGGATTGGCAGATGTGTCTCCATGACTCCATAACACCTGATAAGGTCCTACACCTCCGGTGATATTGACACTGATGCTGCCCGTGCTGTCGTCAGGCAGACTAGCCTGTGACACGGCAGTTATGCTTACCGGGTCGTTTTCGGTTATCACCGTGCTATGCATCGCAGTACAACCGTTCTGATCGGTAACCGTAATGCCGTAGGCACCGGCGGGCAGAGTACCGGCAATATTACCCGCGCTACCATGGGACCATGCGTATTCATAAGCGGGAAGGCCACCAGAAGCACTCACCTGAATTACTCCCGTTGAATCTCCGTGGCAGGGCACATTGGTCTGGCTGAGCAGACTCAAAACCAGCGAATCGGGTTCACTGATGATAAAGGGACCAAAAGTGGCCATACACTCATTGGCATCGGTTAGAGTAAGGCTGTAGCTTCCGGCAGACAGGCCGGTAATGGTGGAATCAGTACTGCCGTGGCTCCAAAGATAAGCGTAAGGGTCCGTTCCTCCGGTGGTCACGGTGGTTATGCCGGCATCGCTGCCTCCAAAGCAGCTAACCATGCTCATTTGTTCTGTTAGATCCAGTGCTTCAGGCTGGCTTAACACGGTTTCAGCCTCCTTCACACAACCCAGATTGTCGGTTACCGCTACGCTATAAACGCCGGCAACAAGTCCGGATACTGTAGATGAGGTATCTCCGGTGTTCCATACATAGCTTACAGGCTCGTTCAATGTGCCTCCTAATATTGCACTCAGCTGACCGTTGCT
>JBJHCA010000039.1:0-9845 GCA_050485785.1 Saprospiraceae bacterium
TCGGTGAGGTTGTACACCGGCAGGATGCCCAGCTGGTAGTGCACCACACTGTCGCAGCCGTTGGCGGCAGTGAGCGTGTCCTGTATGAGTGCTGGAGCAGTATAGGCTGCACCCTGAAACAAGCTTCCGCTGCAGATCAGCGTATCCACTATGGTGAGGGGGGCGTGCTGCAGCACGGTAAGCTGAGTAATGTGGGTGCTGTCGCAGCCGTTGGCTGCAGGCCATACTTCGGTAAACACGGTATCGGCAAACAGGGGAATGCCCAGCCAGGATTCACCGGCACAAAGGCTTACATTGTCCACCACCACGGGTGATACCGAAGCGATGATATTGCGCATCACTACGCTGTCACATCCCAGTGTGGTCTGCAAGGTATCGTGCCACACGGTGTCAGCAGTGATCAGCGTGCCCAGATAGAAGGTACCGCTACAGACAGTTTGCTCATCCACGGTAAACGGAGCGGGGGCTATCTGGATGATAGCAGTCAGCAGACTGTCGCAGCCATTGGCCGCGGTAAAGGTCAGGTTCAGGGTGTCGTCAGTAAAAAAGGCCATGCCAAACAGACTGTCTCCCGGACAAAGCAGGTAATGCTGGGTCACTTCAGGTACGGGCAGTACGCTCACCTGGGTTATCACAATGCTGTCGCAGCCGGTACTGATGGCCGGCAGGGTATCGGACACCGAAAAGTCGGACCATACGGGCTGGCCCAAGAACTCATCGCCCGGGCACAATGCAACCGGAATGATTGTGATGAGGGGCTGAATAACGGTGATATTGTACACAACTATGCTGTCGCGGCAGTGATTGGAGCTGGGATAGGTAATAGGGACAAAGGTGCTGCTGAAGTAAGGTGTGCCGTTGAAGCTGTCTCCCGGACACAGGGTCACAAAGTCGAAACTCTGTATGGGATCGGTAGTGGATACCAGTACCAGTACGTTCAGGATGGTGTCGCACTGGCCGTTGACACCGGGCAGGGTATCGGTAAATATGGTGTTGTGGTTAAAAATGCTCAGCGTTACGCCCATGAATTCATCCAGCTCGCAGAAACTCATGGTGTCGGTGGCCATGTTGAAGTCATTCACAACAATGGTGACCACCAGTTGGGTGTCAGGTTGACCTATGGGATTGCCGGGCAGTGTAAAACTCATCGTAGTGTCAGCTGTATAAACCTCCCCCTGAAAAGTGTGACCCGGACAAAGTACTACGGTAACTGTAGAGTCTATGGGGTCGGGGATTTCGAGCACGGAGAGAAACAGCGTAACTATGCTGTCGCAGCCATTGATCCCGTTGAGTGTGTCGGTATACTCCCCCGGAACGGAAAGTTCCTGGCCGCCAAATGTGTAAGTTTCGGTCTCGTAGATGGCGGCCCACAAACTGTCATGTAAAATATCCGCCAAAAACAACTGCAGTGTTACCAGACTGTCGCATCCACCGGCTGTTTGCACCATGGCCGTATATATGCCGGGCGAACTGAGTGTCTGCCCGAAGAAATCGTATTCTGTACCGGGGCAAATGCTTACATCAGCATTGCCGGTTAACAGAGCTGCAACGCTGAGATTGAGGTTTACAATACTGTCACAGCCGTCGGGTGTTTGCAGCAAAGCAGTATACATGCCCGGTGAGTTAAGCAGCTGGCCGTGAAAATTATAGGTGATCCCCTCGCAGATTTCGAATTCGATGTCGGTAATAAAGGGATCGGCAACTGTGAGCTGCAGGGTTACCAAGCTGTCACATCCGGCCTCAGAACTCAGCATCACAGGGTAATCACCGCTTTGATCCAGCTCCAGACCATGGAAAAGATAAGAGCTCCCGGCACAAATTTCCTCCGTTACCGTGGAACTGAATACCGGAGCGGTACTCAGGGTGAGTATAACAGTGCTGTCGCATCCGGAATCTGTTACCAGATTTGCGGTATAGGTGCCGGGCAGAGTTAAGTCCATGCCGTTAAAAGGGAATGAAGAGCCCTCGCAAATTGTTTCGTCAAGCTGTGTGATTAATTCATCGGTAATGCTGAGCTCGAGTATTATCAAACTGTCGCAGCCCAGTGCACTGATGAGTGTTTGCTGATAAATACCCGGCTGACTGAGCTGCTGCCCGTGAAAGGAGTAAACGGAACCGGGGCATATTTCTGCACTGATCTGCGTTTGAAGCAGAGGCAATACTGTGAGCTGCAATACAACCACGCTGTCGCAACCGGCGGTTGAAGTAAAGTTTCCGGTATAAGTACCTGACTGGGTGAGCAAGTTTCCGTCGAAACTAAAGCTGGTGCCGTTACAGATTTGCTGGGCTATCACCTGGGTGTAAGCAGGTTGCACACTGAGATTGAGGATTAGAATACTATCGCATCCCGAAGAAGATTGAAGGGTGTGCGTATAAATTCCTGGCTGGCTTAGCTGAGTACCGAAAAAATCAAAAGTCTGGTTTGCACAGATCTGCTCCTGTAGTTGGGTTTGAACACTGTTGACTACGTCCAGTTGCAGAGTCACCAGGCTGTCACATCCGGTGGCATTGGTCAGTGTATGCGTGTAAGTTCCGGATGATGTGAGCTGCGTTCCAAAAAAGTCAATGCTGCTGCCGCTGCAAATGGTTTCTGCCCAGGAAAACTGGCTGGATTGAGCCACATTCAGGGTGAGGTTCACTATGCTGTCGCAGCCGTTGACTGCCGTAAACTCAGCTGTGTAAGTACCCGGAAATGTGAGAAGATTGCCCTGAAAGTTATAAGCTTCCCCGTCGCAGATGGTTGCCGTAATGTTGGTTACCGGCGAAGGCAATGCGGAAAGATTCAGCACAATTGTACTGTCACAACCGCTCACAGTAGTGGTATTGATAATGTGTATGCCCCCGGTTGTAATGGCTGATCCACCATAATACAGGGTATCACCCAGACATATCTGCCCAAACTGGAATGAGCTTTGTGACTGGTTTACGGTCAACTGCAAAACCACAACGCTGTCGCAGCCATTGGCTGCCTGGTATGTGGTGCTGTAGGTACCACTTGCGCTCCAGTCAATACCGGCAAAATGATAAGTTTCGCCCTGGCAGATCTGGGCCTGTATGAAGGTTTCCGCTGCGGGCAGAACCGACAGCTCCAGGATGATGAGGCTATCGCAGTTGTCATAGGAGTCGAGAATCACACTGTAAGTACCTGCAGTACTGTGTTGAAATCCAAAAAAGTCATAAACTTCCCCTTCGCAAATCGTTTCCTGAAGCATGGTTTCGAATACCGGATTAACATCCAGTATCAGGGTAACCGAGCTGTCACAGTTATCGGCAGTAACTACGGTTTCCGTAACCGTGGTGGCTTCAGTGTAATTGACACCAAAAAAGCTGTACGACTGATTGGCACAGATGGTAACCTGTACGGTATCGAAAAAAGCCGGATTCACCTGCAAATCGAGAATTATTATGGAATCACAACCCAGGTAAGAATCAATAGTATCGTAGTAGATTCCGGGTTCGGTGAGTATCACGCCATTAAAATTGAACTGCTGACCAATACACAGGATCTCTTCAATCTCTTCCTGTGTAATGATCTGAACTTCTCCGGGGTAGTGAACTGAAGGCAAGAGAATATCAACACCATCGAGTTCATAGTATAAATCCGGCTCAAAGTTGGGCTGAGGTACCATGAAAACATCGGAAACATCGCAAGGATCGCCAATCAGCAGGAAGTCGATAGTAAAAGCAACTTCTCCGTCCGGGATAGTAGTGGGTTGATCCACACTACAGCTTATGTTGATCCAGCCGATTGGCGGAAACGCCGGATTGTAACTCATTTCTGCCGGTATCAACGGAGATGATGCTGTACTTACAAACTGAACGATCGAAGGATCCCATAGTATGGGAAACTGAAAACTGGTAATACTGTCAAATCCTGTAACAGTTACTTCCAGGGTTACTATGTCACCTTGCAGCCCGGCAACAGTACCAATCTGGAAATACACTGTATCCTGGGCAACCACAAAACTGTTGACCAGCACGCACAGTACAATCATGTAAGTTCTCAGCTTCATCATTCAATCAGAATTGACCGCTGTATTGCTTCGTGCGACGAACAGGCAATTGGGTTACTGGCTTGCCCGGCCGGTGTGTAGTTTATATACAGAATACTGAAAGAGCCCCCGCCAACCCTGAATTGAAAGTTGTGGAATGGTCCTGTCAGTAATCCTCAGCGATTGATTTGGGCCTGAAGAAGTACAATCGCTGCCAATCAAATCCTAATGCTGCGTTTTCAATACAGCAAGTCAAAGATACAGGGCTTATTACGGATATACAAACTCTTTGTGTTAAACCTTGGCTTACAACGGGCAAAACGGCACATTTTTAGCCAATATTTGTTTAACTTACTTTCTTAGAGCTTTGTACTAATCACCAACTTCGCTTTGCAACAGTACTGTAGTTACTTTGGTAGTTAGCCTTACGGTATGATGATGTTTAGGTGTATCATTTTGTGGGTGCATTACCGCTATTCAACGAAGTAGTTCTCATAAAAAGGGATCGCCACGATGGAAGCAAGAAAACTGTGCCTTCAATCGGGGATACTCAGTGTGTAAAACCTCAGCCCCCTGAAAGGAGGAAGCGTTTCGTAAATATAAGTGTTTACCCAGGGCCGATCCTCCAGCCATGCCGGGTCTGATACCACCAGGCAGGTGGCACCCTCTTTCACATAGCGGTGAAAGTCAGACTCAACCATGCGGGGCAATCCGTTTCCCGTCCAGTCTGTAAATCCATGCCGCTTGAGCATGTACAAAGTACCTGAGGGTGACACATCCGGTACAGAAATCACCTTTGTCCCTTCATCGATGCCCAATGCATGCAAATGGTGGGATAGCATCACTTCATAAAAGCTTTCATGATACCGATTGCTATATTTTCCCTCATAGCGTTCGGTAATCTGCCCGGCAGTGTATACGGCATTCCACCACAATGCCCCTGAAAATACCAGAATGTAAAACAGAGTACCCGCAAGTGATCGCCCGGGGATCTTGACACTTTCAAGTATCAGCAATAAACAAAGGAGAACAACCGGATACCAGGCCAGCAGATAATAATCGTGATGTAAAAACTGGTAGTAAAACAACAGGTAATATGCCCCAGTCCCTGCCAGCGACAACCCTGTCCAAGTCCACATCCAAAGTGGAACCTTACGGAATCTGAACAGTGCCAACAATAAACCGGCACCCATTACAAGAAAAGTGAGCGGATGAAACACCTGCGGAAGCCATTCAGTCATTGTTCGCTCCATGATATACGATCGAACGGGAAGGCTGTGGCTATCCCAGAAGGTCATGGCAGATTGCAGGAAGAATCCGGATTGGTGGGTCTTGTTCCAAACGACGGCAAACAGGTGATACCCGGCAACCAGAGTGAGCACAGTAATGCCCGTGGTCAGAAATTTTCTTCTGAATACTGCATTTCTCCAGGGATCCCGGAATGACTTAAACAGGGGAAGTTGTGATGCGACACTGAGCAGGAACCATGCCAGATACACAATAAGGATGGTAGGTTTCAGCAATCCTGCCAGAGCAAAAAAGCCCTGTGAAGTGATCAACAGGACGGTACGGTTAAGGTCTTTGGCCTTATATAACAGATTCCAGCCCAGAAAGAAAAAGGCCAAAGCCGCCACATCAGGCAATCCGGTTGTGCTGTAAAAGGCCACTAGTGGTGAGCAAAAAAACAGTGCCCCGATTAAAAAGGATGGCCATCGCCGGTGTGTGTGCCTGTAAACTATACCCGGTATGGCCATGCACCCGGCCATCCACAGCAGCAGACTCAGCAAACTCAGCCAGCCGGTATCATAGCCCACTACTTTCGACAGCATTCCGCTGATGTAATACAATATGGGAAACTCTGACCAGCCGTATCCATCAGCCATGCTGATATTCATCTGCCGGGGAGTGATTTGATGCCAGGCCTGCAAATAGTAGTTATATGCCTGCGAAGCACTCATGGTTTGCCGCCAGGTATGGCTCGATTCGGGCAGGGATGATATATGCCTGTCTAGCCCGTAGTAAAAACTGAGTGCGAGTAAAACTATAAAAAGCAAAAGTTTGCTCTGTGGCCGCATATGCTGGAGTGGATCCTAAAGAATTGCGGCAAACTTTGCCGCTTGCCTGCTTGATGCCTGCAATATATAGGTTCCGGAACGGAACCCCAAAAAATGTTATGTCTAAAAAAGACTATGAAGCTTTAATGCGGAAGCCCCTAAACACAGAGGAATATCAGGATTGGGACCCAAAATTCAGTATAGAGAATCAGGCTACTCCTGAAGTAACTGCGCAATAGCCACATCCAATTGCTGACCGCGCAACTGTTGTGCTGCAATTTTTCCGTCGCGGTCTAACAACACGGTATGCGGAATACTGCGCACTCCATACTGCCTGGCTGCCACGCTCTCCCATTTCTTCAGGTCACTCACGTGATAAGGCCAATCGAGCTTGTCTTGCTCGATAGCGGCAATCCAGCGCTGACGCTGGCGTTCGATCTCCTGATTGAGAGCATTCTGATCGCTGCCAAAACGCTGAGCCGTGCGGCTGTCGACACCATCCAGAGACACATTGAAGACCTTGAATCCTTCGTCCTTGTGCTGGTGGTATAGAGAAACGATATGAGGATTAGCCCGGCGACAGGGGCCGCACCATGCTGCCCAGAAGTCGAGAAGTACTACATGGCCTTTCAGGTCACTCAGCGACCAGTTCTTTCCATCCGGGTCAGGAAGGGTGATGTTGCTGGCAGGCTGTCGCCGTTCTTTGGGGATGATCTGCCCCTGGGCAACATTTTGCATTTGCTGGCTTTTGAGTGCGGCTATGTGGTTGGAAAAGTCATTGGTCAGGTAATTGTCGGGATACTCCTCCTTCATTTCCTTTTCCACTGATTCAAGCACGTTCACAAAACGCGGATTATTGCCCAATGTATTGACGGCCAGAAGCATACTCACCATGGGGCTCTGAGCATTCTCGATATGTTGCCGCACGTTTTGTTCATTCAAGTTGGCACGGTTGGCATTTAACCAGCTCAGAGATTCTTTTAACTCTACGGAAGCGGGGCTGCCTTCTATTTCGAAGTTCATTTCATTGAGTTGGGCCAATACACCCTTTATTGATATGTGGTTTTCTTCACCTTCCAATACTACATTGACAGCCTGGCTGCCAATTTTAACCTGATAAATGCCGGGGGAAGGAGGATTTTCCATTTCAAATTTGAAACCACCACGACTGTCGGCAGTAGTGCGCTCCAGCGTGAGTGAACTTCCGGAAAATCCGGCTCGTTCAAACATGACCTGCAGATTGGCCGCACCTTCAATCTGGCCTTCTACGGTAAATGCTGCAGAGCTACCATTACAGCCTGATAACATCAACAGCGAAAGCATGAAGAAAGATAGTAATATAGGCATTTTCGTTTTATGCATAATATCGAATTTTCGTGTTTTCAGGCGCAAAAATAAGTGATTAATAGCGGATTAACCGCATCGTTAACATTCCTTTAAAACTCTGCAGATCCCTCCAGTGCCTTAGGCAGGCTGTTCTCGTGAAGCTCACACCATTCATTGACCGTAAGGAAATGCTCACCATTAACGCTGATAGCATTGTCATGTTGAACACTGCCCAGTTTTAAAAAGTTGATGCCTGATGCGGCTTCTTCAAAAGCTTTGGCAGCTGCCGGATTTACCGTAACCACCACCCTGCTCTGAGCCTCATCAAACAAGAAGGCATCCGACCTGGGTGTATCCGGAATAGTGATTTCGAATCCCAGTTCTGAGGTCATAGCCTTTTCGAGCAAACAAAAATAAAGCCCGCCTTCAGACACATCATGGGCTGAACTGATCAGTTTACCGGCAATAAGCATGGTCAGCTTCTTTTGTAATGCCAGTTCCCTGTCGAGATCAAAATCCGGTGCCGGAGCCATTTCCACATGATGTATCAGTCTCAGGTATTCTGACAACTTCAGCGATTGGGGCACATCTCCCAGCAGATAAATCAAATCACCCGGCTGCTTAAACGGGATGGTAACCCTGTTGGATACATCATCCAGTATGCCCAGCATGCCTATGGTGGGAGTCGGATAAACCGGAACGGCTTTGCCGCCTACCTGACTTTGATTGTAAAAGCTCACATTCCCTCCCGTAACGGGAGTGTCGAGCGCTCTGCAAGCATCGCCCATGCCTTTAATAGCATGCACAAACTGGTAGTAAACTTCGGGATTATATGGGTTCCCAAAATTCAGGCAATTGGTAATGGCCAGTGGTTGCCCTCCGGAACAAACAATATTTCTGGCGGCTTCACACACTGCAATCATGGCACCTTTGTATGGGTCGGCAAACACATAGCTGCTGTTGCAATCTACGGTGAGAGCCAGTGCTTTTGAAGTACCTTTAATTCTGACCACGGCGGCATCGGAAGGTCCTTCATCACTTACGGTATTGGTTCTCACCATGCTGTCGTATTGTTCTGAAATCCACCGCCTGGAAGCCAGATTGACATGCTGTGCCATAGTAAGGGCCGTCACTTTGAGGCTGGCAGGCTGGCTGATGCTTTCAGGATCAAACAAACTGATGGCATCAAAATATTCCGGTTGGGTATATTCTCTTTCATAAACCGGTGCGCCGCCACCCAGCACCAGGTCATGAGCCGGGACATCCGCTACTTTTTCACCGTGAAAGTAATACTCAAGCCGGCCAGTGTCTGAAACTTCTCCTATTTGTTCACACTCCAGATCCCACTTATCAAAAACCCTGAGCAGTTTATCCTCTTCGCCTTTTTTGGCGATCACCAGCATTCTTTCCTGGCTCTCGGAGAGCAGGATTTCAAATGGTTGCATATTATCCTGGCGGGTAGGCACCTTATCAAGGTATATTCTCATTCCCGTTCCGCTTTTGGCGGCCATCTCCGATGTGCTGCAGGTGATTCCGGCAGCACCCATATCCTGCATGCCTACCAGTGCTCCGGTTTTAATGGCTTCAAGGCTGGCCTCCAGCAGAAGTTTCTCCTGAAACGGATCCCCAACCTGAACAGCGGGCAAATCAGAGGATGAGTCCTCTGACAAGTCAGCAGAGGCAAATGTGGCGCCGTGGATACCGTCCTTTCCGGTTGCCGAGCCTACAATAAACACCGGATTTCCCGGGCCGTCAGCTACTGCCGAAACAGTTTCGCCAACACGCACCAGGCCTGCTGACATAGCATTGACCAAAATGTTCTGGTTGTAACAGGGATGGAAGTAGGTTTCACCTGCTACGGTAGGTACACCGAAGCAATTGCCGTAATTGCCGATACCTCTTACCACACCATCTACCAGATGACGCATATAAGGCCTGTTCAGATCACCAAACCGCAGGCTGTTCAGTGCTGCAACGGGGCGGGCACCCATCGTAAAAATATCGCGGTGTATTCCGCCCACGCCTGTGGCAGCACCCTGATACGGCTCAATAAAGGATGGATGGTTATGCGATTCAATCTTAAAGGCGCAGGCCAGGCCGTCACCGATATCGACCAGTCCGGCATTTTCCTCACCTGCACCAACCAAAAGCCGGCCACCGTCCCGGGGAAGAGTTTTAAGCCAAAGAATGGAATTCTTATAGGAACAATGCTCCGACCACATGACGGAAAAAATGCTCAGCTCGGTGAAATTGGGAGTACGGCCCAGAATTTCGGTAATGCGCTCATACTCTTCGGGCAAAAGACCCAGTTTACCAGCAATTTCTATATTGGATTCAGCGGTGGATACATTCATACCGGATACGACGTTTTAATTTTGGCGCAAAGATAGTGGAAAACGAATCAGATACCCAACTTGCTGAATTGGCTTTACTTTGTTCTTTACAGATGATGAGGGAAAAGCTTTTCCACAAC
>JBJHCA010000039.1:9855-29701 GCA_050485785.1 Saprospiraceae bacterium
CATACATCCACCAGGTATCAATATTACGCGCTTTATGAATCCATCCTCAGTTATAACCATTAGCAGAGTTTTAATCCCGGCATGTATTTTAGTCTTGCTGCAAATTCATTGCAAACCGGCGGAGATGATCACCGAGCCCATATCGAACAGTGAACTGGCTGACCTGGTGATCTGGCAAAAGCTGGACAGCTTCTACCACAACAGTTACTTCAGGGAAGCCGAAACACTCAACCGGCAGATCAACAAAAGTGCCCGGGCAGCCAACCATACTCCGGCGTATGTACTGAGTCGATGGAAAACGTGGAAATACATGGAACGACATCGCAGTATTAGCCTGGCAGAAATGATCACCGAAATACGGGCAGAAATCGATACGGCAGAAGGTGTCCGCAAAAGTCTGCTTTCATTGGGATATGCAGCATGGGTTTCAGATATTAAACTGAATACACTATTGAACCAGATTGGCCACCGAACTGCCACGGATAATGACGATGATCCGGATAACTGGTCATTACAACAGTGGAATCGCGAATGGTTTAACTATATCCTTCAGTCCGTGGAACTGGCCCGTAAGTATGATCAAAAAATTGAACACGGTCATCTGCTCACAGTTGATGGTATCAATACACCGTGGTTTGGTGATCAGTTGTATGAGCTTGTGGTGCATGAGGCCATCAATATTACTCACAAAACCGGTTTCATCGATATCCGGATAAAACCCGATGTACTTCAGTTCGAGCCCGGTTTACTGAGCCATTCACCCGGCAGTTTAGTTACTGAACCAACTACCTCCGATGAGCTCATTGTATATCTGTACCTGCAACTGGAGGAATATTACCACAACAAAAGACGGGAAGAAGCCCTGGGTGATATCATGCTTCACCGACTTGATTGGGCAAAAGCAAAAAGCATGCTGCCCGAAAAGGATTCACTTTTCTATGAGACATTAACCCGGCTCACAGACCGGTTTTCAGCATTTCCCATAGCGGCTGATTACCTGAATACACTCGGCAGATTTCACGAAGCCCGGTTAAACACCCAATTCTGGACCTTTTTCAGGGATGAAGAGGCAGTCAGCGAAAATCAATATCACCTTAAAAAGGCCCTCGAATACTACACACTAGCTATTGAAAAATTTCCCGATGGTCCCGGAGGCCGTGAAGCTGCACAAAGACTCAGTGAATTGAACCGGCCTCACATCTCAATGCGCTCTGAGGAAATTTACCACGATGAAGGCTATCCGGTTATTTTACTGAGTTACAGGAATGTGTCCAAAGTTTATATTCATACATACCGCATTCCCGCAGATCCGGACTATGACGCAAAAACGGATGAATCTTCGCTCAGGGTACTTGCTCAAAACAACACCCCGGTTGCGATTCAGTCCTTTGATTTGCCCGGTGGAGAAGACCTGTTCGAGCATGCTGTGGAGCTGTCGTCGGGTATACGCCATAAGGGCCGGTACATCGTTGTGATTTCCGATGACAAAGATCCGGTTTCAGAACATACACGTATTGCCGGCACCGAGCTGACCATCAGTAATCTGGCTCTGGTTACCCGCAGGGAAAATGAAGAAACACAATTCAGGGTTTATCACAGGAACTATGGCACTCCGCTCGATAACATTACACTACACTTTTTTGAGGCAGTATTTTCCAGGTGGGAAAACCGTTTCGATCATATCGGGATTGGTTCAGAAACTACTGATGAAAAAGGCCAGACTACCTTTATCAGACAGCCCGGAATGTCGTACAGGGTGTTGCTAACCTCCGGCACCGACAGCTTGCTTGTCAGGGAGCAATTTTACCCTCATGCTCCCAGAGTAGGGACCCCCGCACAAGACGAGCGCATTCACTTTTTTACCGACCGAAGCATTTACAGGCCGGGACAAATTGTGCATTTTAAGGGGCTTGTGGTGTCAGCCGACAAGGCTGGTATTCCTGCTCCGCAGTCCGGCAGAGAAACGGAAGTCAAACTACTGGACGGCAACAGGCGGACACTGGGAACGGTAAGGGCTCCCACTGACCGGTTTGGAAGCATTTCAGGCAGTTTTCAGCTGCCCCGGCATGTGCTTCAGGGAAACTACATGCTACAGGCCGATCTGCGGGGAAGCACTGCATTCAGGGTAGAATCCTACAGACCGCCCGGGTTTGAAGTCATTACCCAGGTGACGGGAAAAAACATCAGTCCGGGTGACAGTGTACTGATTACGGGACACGCCAAAACCTACACAGGAGTACCGCTCAGCAGTGTCAGGGTACAATACGAAGTGAGCCGTTGGTCTTATTTTTTTCCCCGGCCGACCATGTTCACACCATCCCGGATGCATGAAGAAATGATCATACATTTAGGCGAAACCACCACTAAACCGGATGGCAGCTTTGCGTTTACCGTAGTGGCAGAAGATATTCCGGGCGGTACAGGGCACGGTTTTTCAAGGCTGAACTTCGCGGTTCACACCATTGTGACTGACGGAACCGGTGAACAACAGGATGCGAGGGTTTCTTTTCAGGCGGGACGGTTTTCATCACCACCGGCAATACAAGCTCCCGGGATGATCTATCAGGACGAATCCCTTATCATTGGCCTGACTCATGATCAAGAGTCTGACGATGAAACTGATGAATTTATCCGCTTCAGAATGCTCAAACTGGAGCCGCCTCAGCAACCCTTCTCAGTCCGTTATTGGGAACAACCCGATCAGCACATTACAGGCCGCGAGGACTTTTACCGGCTACATCCCGGTCGCCCTTATGTCGATGAAACCGATCAGCAATTCTGGCCTGTATCTGCAGTGTTGACAGATACCACCGTTAAAGCCGGGGATACCGCTCTGATCATACCTTCAGGCATGCCTGGCTCCGGTATTTACCGGCTTGAAGTTTACGATGGGCATGCCCACAAAGAGATATCTCCAAACAACAACCAACATAGCTTACCCGGTACCGTATTGAATTCCCAATACCTCACTATTGCTCATCGTGGAGAAAGTCATCTCCCTGGTCTCCAAAACATTGCTGCCCATCTTTCCGCTACTCAAGCAGAACCCGGCGAAACAGTGACGCTGAGCTGGGTTTTTCCACCGGGTGTACAATACTACCGGGCAGAATTAAGCCACAACGGTCTGGTGTTTTTTACTGATCAAAGTGAAGCCGGTGCCGGGCAGCGCATAGTTTTGGAGATAGCGGAATCGCATCGGGGTGATGTACACTTCGAAATTTTTACCATTGCGAATGGGCGATACTACCGACATGCGGGAAAAATTCATGTACCCTGGAGCAATAAAAAACTTCAGGTCAACTGGCATGAATTTCAGGATAAGGTCAATCCGGGAGAGTCCTTAAATTGGGCACTGTCAGTACGCGACAATCAAGGACAGCCGGTGCAGGCACAGATTGCGTTAAGTGTTTATGACCGAAGCCTGGATGCGCTGGCACCCCATCAATGGCAAAGGCAGTTTTTTCCGTTATATCACGCACCACCTCCGAATTCCGGTTCTGGCTTCAGAGACCATTACGCGGCATACTGGCATCCGGTGCAGTTTACTGAGCAATTACAAGTGAAATACCGCCGCTTTAAGACTTTTGATGAAGACAGATGGGGCGGACTTTTTTACATGCCTACGGGCCACAGCAGATCAGGCTTGTCCGTTGCTTCATCACCGGTGAGCGAAGAAGCGGTGATGGCTCTGGACGACGCTGCCGGGCCCGAAGAAGAAGCCCCGGTAGCTCTTCGCACTGAGTTTGAGACCCTGAGTTTATTTACACTGGCCGAGACCGATCATGCCGGCCGACTCAATGTACCCTTGACCATGCAGGAGTCTGTAACGGAATGGAAAGTGCTTGGCTGGGCACAAACCTCAAACCTGAAGTATGTGTTTTTCGACACCACACTGGTCACGGCCAAAGCAGTGATGCTCGAAAGCTCGTGGCCAAGGTTCTTAAGGCAGGGCGACAGCACAATACTTTCTGCCCGATTGAGCAACACCACCGATACAGAAGTTACCGGCACTGTGAATTTTAAGGTCACCGAAGCCGGTACTGACATTCCCCCGGCCGGAATTAAAGATCATTCATCCATCCGTCGGGTGGCCGTACCGGCCGGAAGCAGTATTTTTCTGGAGTTGCCGCTGGCTATTCCACGCACATTTGACGGGCTTCTGGACATGGCAATTCACTTTTCCGGCGGAGGATATTCAGACGGAGAGCAGCGTGTAGTACCTGTTTTGAGTTTGATGGATAACATTTTTTGGGCAGGAAGCTCAGCCCTGGCAAGCCCTGATACAGTACTCAACCTGCCCGTGGCGGAAATCAATCGTATCCTTGGGAATGAGGAAACAGCGCCCCTTAGTTTTTCCGTAGAAATAACCACTCATCCTGCCTGGGTTGCCCTACAATCACTGCCGGCCATAGTACCCGATGAAAACGCAGCCACCACCCAAATGGCCGATTACTATGCTTCACTGATGCTGGCTGCAGTGCTAAAACAGAAAATCCCCGGAATCGATCTGGTTTTGGAACAATGGAGGCAAGACAGCTCTGTCCTGATGAGTACATTAGAAAGAAATCCGGATCTGAAGATGCTGAGCCCGGAGCAGATACCCTGGTTAACAGCTGCTGAACAAGAGCGGCTGCAAAAGCAGGCCCTCGTTCAGCTTTTTGATGACGTATCCCGGCCTGCGGCATGGGATCTGGCCCGAAGCAGGCTGGCATCGAGGCAATTGGAAAGCGGAGGCTTTCCCTGGTTTGAATCAGGGCGGGAAAGTGCGGTAATAACGGCAAAAGTGATCGAAACCCTGGGCATTTTGCTGGAAGCAGGCCTGATTCCTCCTACTGAGATCAACAGTGCCCGTCAGACCCTACGCCGGGCAGCTTTGTTCATCGACCGTGAAACTACTGCCCAATACAATCGTTTGATTGCCCGGCAAAACTCCATTCCGGATGATTACCGGGTTTCCCCGGTTTTGCTGCAACAGATGTATGCCCGTTCACTGATATCCGATGTGCCCGTTGCAGACGAAGCTGCAGCAGCTTACACCCGATTCAGGGAAACAGCAGCTTCGCAGTTTCAACAGTATTCAGTTGGTAACCGTGCCATACTGGCAATATTGCTTAATAAACATCGCGACAGAGACAGAGCTGTGTTTGTTGCCAGAAGTATACAGCAAGAAGCAGTGATACACCCTGAAAAAGGAATGCACTGGCAACAACCTGTTGGTTATCAGTGGTACGAGGCAGATCTGAGAAACCACATTCTGGCCTTCAAAGCTTTTGATATACTATTACCCGATGAGGATCAGAAAATATCCATGATCCAATGGCTGCTGTTTCACAGGCAACATCACCCATGGAGTCGTGAAAAGGGGCTTATACCGGTATTGCTGGCATTGTCGGATTATCAGGCGTTGTTTTACAGTAGAGATGCAGAGGCCATTCCTAAACTACTGGTCAATGGCACAGAAGTCCATCCCGTAAATGTGGAAGCTGGCTCAGGATACGCAATATACCGGTTGACTGCCGATGAATTATCCCAAAATATGGAGAGTATAACACTGTACAATGCAGGTGGCGGAATGGTCTGGCTGGGGTGGCAATTGGCCTACAGACAGCCCGAGGACCTCATCACCGCTTATGCATCGGATGCGTTGAGTATCCAAAAACACATGTTGCAGCTTCAACGGAAGGAGACGGGGTATTCAGGCATTGTTCGTGACACATTTCAAAGTGGAGATCAGGTGATGGTAAGATTAATGATCAGCAGTGACCGGTCGCTGAGTTTTGTTCACATACGCGACGGGCGTGCCGCTGGGTTTGAGCCTCTGAACACCCGTTCGGATTATCACTGGCAGGACGGCCTGATCATGTACCTTCAGTTTACTGATACGCATACTGATATTTTTATTGAGAACATGAATGCCGGAAGCTATGTGATTGAATATCCGCTCTATTCATTCCGGGACGGGAACTACAGCAACGGCGCTGCGCAGATTATTAGCTACTACAATCCTGCAATATCCGTGCACACTGCCGGGCGGCGGATTGTGATAGAATAAATAGCCAAAATATTAGCATGGCATCAGCGAGGAGTTTATATCTTTAGGCCACTAAAAATATTGACATTATATGATCCATCCATTGAGAAGACTAAACGATGAAGAGAGGGAACAACTGTTTCACGTTCCTTCACTGATCACTGTTTTGATAGCCGGAGCCGATGACAATATACAGCGCGAAGAGATCACCTGGGCTGCAGCAGTGGTCAATTACAGAACCCTTACCGGCGATGAACTGCTTTATACTTATTACGATGAAGTCAATGCGAGCTTTGATGCCGGGGTTGAGCTGATTCTGGAAAAGTGCCCAAAAGGCCTCAATGAAAGGACACTTTATCTGAAAAGGGAAATAGCCCAAATCAATCCGGTGCTGAAAAAACTGGATCAGGTATATAGAAATGCACTGATAGCCAGCTGGAAATCCCTGGCCAAGCAGGTAGCCCGTGCAACGGGTGGCTTTCTTGGCGTAGGTGCTATTTCGAAACAGGAAGAGGAGTTGCTGGGTCTGGAGATGATAGAGCAGTAACCAGCACGTCACTTTTGCCATTCTCAGCCAATAAATGCAAGGTTTATCCCATAAAGCGCCTTACTGTGTCGAAGTTATTTCTTATTTTTGCGCACTTGAAACATTTTATTTTGGTTAGCAATGGATAAACTTCTCCTGATTGTACTGCTGAGCCTCTTTAGTGCCGCAGCATTTGCGCAAATATGCCCATACGAAAGCGAAAGACCAGATCATTGGTGCGGTTACGAACGGACAGCTGAAGAAGACGCTATGTTCGACGAATTTGTGCGTTGGTTTTACATCGAAAACAATGGCTCCGTTGACCGCGATCTGGACATGATTTACATGCCCCTGACGGTTCACTTGGTTGGCAATACCGATGGATCTGCCAGGATTTCAGTAGATCGCATGCTTAATCTCATGTGCAAGCTGAATAACGATTTTGCCATGACTGAAAGCAAAATCTTCTTTTATCTGAAACAGTATAATCTGATCAACAACACGGTTTGGAACGGTTGGGTTAACCCCAATGGCGGTAGTTATGCCTCCATTCTCAACAGTATTTACAAAGACCCTATGGCTCTGAACTCATTCCTGGTAGGTAATGCACCCACAAGCAGTTTATGTGGTGTTTATATGGGTACCGCAGTTGGCGCTCAGGTCCCGGGAGGAATGGATGTGACTTTTATGTCCAGCGGCTGTCTGGGTTCAAATTCATCCACCTGGGCCCATGAAATGGGCCACTACCTCTCACTGCCCCATACTTTTTGGGGCTGGGAAGGAACTTCATATCAGTGCAATACCCCCACCACCGCCAACTGGGCTGAAAAAGTAGATGGCAGCAATTGTCATACCACCGGCGACAGAATATGTGACACTCCTCCGGATTATTTGAGCGGACGCTGGTCATGCAGTCTTGGTAATCCTGTAAGTACATGTGTACAAATTGACCCCAACGGAGAATCTTTTCAATCGGATGGTACTAACTACATGTCATATGCCAGTGATGTATGCATGACTAAGTTTACCCCGCATCAGATTGAGGCCATGCACTTTCAGATCAATACCTATCGTGCGGGCTTAAGGAAAACCCAGCAACAGTTTGAAACCCAAATATGGCCCGGCCCACTCGGTTCTGCTCCGGCTAATGCCTCGCCATCCGGTGGTGTGGAAGTGGCCACTTACAATCACGTGACATTCAGCTGGGATCCCGTTGAAAATGCAACCCATTACATCTTTCAGGTAAGTCCGGTTCCCAATTTTTCAGTGCTTCACGAAGATGCAGTGCTCACCACTACAAGTTATACAAGTACCACACTGGCACCTGGCAGGCCAAACTACTATTGGCGGATACGGCCTTTTAATAACGGTGATTTTTGTGGTGGCTTTTTGCCTGCACACAACTTCGGCACCGGGAACGATGAGTTTGTTTCTACCGATATGGTAAACTCTGTTCAACAGATGCAGATCACACCCAATCCGGTAAGCGGAGGACAACAAGCCAACATCCGGGTTACCATGTCAGACTTTGCAGAAGGGCGCCTTGCCGTTTACGATGTAAAAGGACGTCTGGTTTACAGCAGAAACAACATCTCACTGGCATCAGGAGATAATCATTTATCACTGCAGGGAGATTTTTTGATACCGGGCTTTTACATTGTTTCACTCGAGTCAGATAAAGGTGTTGCCAATCAAAAAATGATTGTCCGCTAGTATCCGGAAACTGATGTTCAGATTGGATGTTATTTATCCATCAAATATGGCAGGATCACCCGTAAGTAAAATTTTACCCGATCAGGCATTGATAATATTTTCGGAAAGTTTTCCCTCGCGGAATTGAGTTTGTCCGGCCATTATGATTTTTTATTGTTTTAAATTTTTCATTTCATGAAGCTTAATTTTCTCCTGATCTTTCTCTTGTTTCTCGCCTTCACATCACATGCTCAGGAAACTGGTTCCGACATTCCTGATCATTGGTGCGGACATGTACCTACTGAGCACGAATTGCAGCGATTGGCCGAGTTTCAACGCTGGTATTATGCAGAAGGCAATACCCGTGATATACAGAATGAAAAAGCCTTTTTGCCCATGGTTGTGCATGTTGTCAGAAACTTCGATGGCTCCGGAGGTGTGAGTATGGCCAGAGTACTCAACCTGGTTTGTGACCTCAATGCGCAATTTGACCAGGCCGGCGCTAATATTTTCTTTTACCTGCACGATGTTCGCTTTATAAACAACAGTACATGGAACTCTTGGAATGGAGGTGCATATGTAAATTTGTTGTCCGGCTTTAAAGATCCCACAGCCCTGAATGCCTATCTGATTGGTGCGGCCAGTACGAGTGAATTGTGTGGTGTCTACATGGGCGGTGCCACCAATCCGGGTACGCCGTTGGGCTTTCCCGATGTAGTTTTCATGGCCAACGGATGTCTGGGAGCAAATTCCACTACCTGGGCACATGAATTTGGACATTATTTGTCGCTGCCTCATACATTTTTCGGCTGGGAATCAGTAACCTATACTTGCGGCACAACAGCTCCGGCTACCGTTGGTGGCCAAAACCGCCCTGTGCAGCGCGTTGACGGAACCAATTGCCAGAATTCAGGAGACGGGCTGTGTGATACCGGACCGGATTATCTCAGCTTCCGTTGGCAGTGTAATGCTCAGGGGCTTGGCTGTAATTCAGTAGACCCAACCGGGGCAACATTCAATCCCAATGGAAGAAACTTTATGTCATACAGCAATGATAATTGCCAGGACGAGTTTTCCACTGACCAGATCCAGGCAATGCATTTTCACATTAATCAGTTCCGTGCTTTTATGCGCAGAACAGAAAGCCAGTTTAACGGCATGTGGAGTGGCCCGGTTACGGAAACAGCTACCCTGGTGAGCCCCATCAACGGGAAAGTTGAGCCTTATTTTAACTATGTGGAGTTTCACTGGGAAGACGTCCCCAATGCCACCGGTTATGTGGTTCAGTTAAGTCCGCTTCAGAACTTCAATGTCATTATCGGTGAGTTTGTATCTACATCCAGTTATTATGCTCTTTCAACTCAACTCAATCAAAATCAGACTTATTTCTGGCGGGTAAAAGGCTACAATATGGGTTCCACCTGCGGTCCTTTCTCCGCTCAGGGAAGTTTTATAACGGGTACCGCCGTCAATACTGAAGAGATTCACAGTAATTTCTCTGTTTCGGTTCTGCCCAACCCGGTTTCCAGCGGTAGTGAACTGTTTATCCAAATCGAAAGCCGCATCACCGAAGCCGTCAATGTATCCATTTACAATATGGCCGGACAAAAAATAGTATCCCGCACTGATTATCCCATAGAGACCGGAAATAATGCTATAGGAATTACTACAGTACTGCCTCAGGGTGTATACGTGGTATCCGTTGAAACATCTCAAGGTCTAGAGAACGAAAGACTAATAGTAACACAATAACCCAGGGTAATCGCATCAATGCGATTTCATTAAGTATATCCAAAAAAAGCTCCGCAATGCGGAGCTTTTTTTTAGCCTGTTGCCAGATCGAGCAATGGCCCGCCATAAGTTTCCATTGGTCGCTTGGCCCGCAGGCATGGCCTGAAATGGGTGCTTGTACTGCACTAGCTTTCCATTCATCACTTTAGCGCTGATTATTCAGGAGCACTTTATGGCCATTATGAAAAGTTTAGTGGCTGTATAGGAGCAAAAATCAGCAACAGTGCATATATTCGCCTGACATTGAATAGCCTTAATGAATTGCCCGTTATGAAATTTCCCTGGATTCTATTACTGCTGATCTTTGTCTGTACCCAAATGACAGGCCAGCACAATCACGACCTGATCCCCTGTGCCACACCTACTTATCTGTCGGATTGGTTTTTATCATACACTGCCAATCCGCACACATTTGACCGCGATACAGACAGTTTGCTGTTTGCCCCGCTCAGTATCCACATGGTTGGCACCAATAACGGATCCGGTTACTTTGCTATGAACAGCCTGTTGGATGCATTTTGCCGGCTGAATACAGACTATGAACCCACCAATATTCAGTTTTTTATTGAGGGCCCCATACACTATCTCAACAACAGTGCTTACAATAATCACGCGTCAGTGCTGGATGGAGCTGAAATGATGTTTGCCCATAACATACCCAACACCATCAATACTTATTTTGTGAGCGTTGCTGCCGGTTCATGCGGATATAACCTTCCCTATGCCGGAATTGCAATGACTATTCAGTGTTCAGGACCCAATTCACACACCTGGGCACATGAAATTGCCCATAACCTGAGTGTACAGCACACTTTTCTGGGATGGGAGGGCGGCATTAGCTGGGATGGAAGCATACAGCCCAATTTTGGTTTGCCGGCCCCAACTCATGTCACTTACAATTATACCTTTTTCAAGGATACCCTCATACTGGACACCCTGATTATCGATACGGCCCTGGTAGAGCTGGTAGACGGCAGCAACTGCCACCTGGCTGCTGACCGGATATGCGACACCCCACCCGATTATCTGGCATTCAGATGGCAGTGTAACAGCGATTCTTTCAGTGTTCAGACACAGCTCGATCCCGATTCTGTGCCGTTTAAGTCAGACGGTCGGAACATCATGTCGTACTCCTTTGATAATTGCCAGTCGACTTTTACCGACGGACAAGCAGCCATGATGAGGGCCAATCTGCTGGAGCAAAAACCCGGTCATTTGTATAATCAGGATCCGTATCGCGAACCCATCACAGAGACGGTGGTTCCGGTATTCCCGGTAAATGCCGAACCGGTGAGCAATACCGGCTTTACCCTGATGTGGGATCCGGTGGAAGGAGCCACGCATTATGTGGTGCAGATCAGTCCTTTACCCGGATTCAATGTGATAACCAAAGAGATAACCACTGAAGAACCCTCTGTGGAGCTGGATCCTGCAGGATGGGTACTGAGGCCCTATTACTGGCGGGTAAGGCCGTTTAACCTGGGTTTTACCTGCACATCCATGGGGCCGTCAGCGGTGTTTGAGCTGGTTGAATCTGTCCGGACATCGGGCATCCCCGGTCTGCATTCCATGGCCGTTCAACCCAACCCGGCAATCAGTGGCAGCGGCGTAAGCTTGCAGGTAAGCATAAACACGGCATTAGAAGATGTGCAGATCAATATAATGGATATGCTGGGCCGGGTTATGTATTCAACGCATTACGAGATGTTATCAACGGGTAGTTACCCGCTTTCTCTGCTGCCGGAATTGAACGCCGGTGTCTATCTTATTGAGTTAAGAGCCAGGGAAGGCAATGCAGTACGCCAATGGGTAGTGCAATAAGTGTTTCTGTAGTTTGCGCAATAGTACCGGATTGGAATAAAACATGCGACAACCTGCATATTCCAATGCTACGGGCCATGCAACCCACTAACCGCTATTAGCAAGGATCATCCTCCGGATGGTCGTGACTAACAGTTCGACTACCTTATGCGAGCGCAAAGCGAGCACAAAGAGTTATCCATCATAACAGGAAAAAATTAAAAAGCTACGTCACCTGAACGCCCGGATGATATCGAGTCCGTTGGCCAGAATTACCAGCCCCAACACAATGATAAACCCGATGATGGTCATCACCTCCATGAATTTATCGGATGGTTTTCGGCCGGTTATGATCTCATAAAACAAAAACATGACGTGGCCACCATCCAGGGCAGGAATGGGCAACAGGTTCATGAATGCCAGGATCAGTGAGAGGATGGCCGTCATTCGCCAGAATCGCTCCCATTCCCAAACGCCGCCAAACATACTGCCTATGGTTCCGAAACCACCCAGGCTTTCGGTGGCTTTTACCGAACCGTCAAACAACTTCCCCAGTGATCGGATATAAATGTTGACCAGAAAATCCCAGCCTTCCTGAATACCTGCAGGAATGGAACCCAGCAGTGAGTATTCCAGCCGTTCCAATTCGAAAAAATGGCCCATACTTTGGGTAAGAACGCCAATTTGGCCGTGCTCATTGATAATAACTGCCACCCGGGCAGTATCTCTGCCCCGCAATACACCAATTTCAATTTCGCTTTGGGTATGTTTTTGCAGTTCAGCAGCTACTTCGTGGAAGTAGAGAGCGGGATTACCGGCCACGGAAACAATACGGTCACCTTGCCTCAGGCCACTGTCAGCATTGTGTGAACTTTCAGGAATGTCAGCTATCACCATAGGAATGCGGGGCGAAACAAACATTCCCCGATAGTTGCCCAGCCTGCTGCTGAGGCCGGGTGGCACATTCAGTACTTCCGTACGGCCATGGCGCATCACTTCAATGGTTTCAGGGTCATCCATGAACATCCCCCTCCTGATGTCGCCAAAACGCTCCACTTCCTTGCCATCCAATGAAAGAATTTTATCGCCGTCCTGCAAACCGAACTCAGCAGCCAGTGAATCTACAGCTATACCGTAGGTCAGATTTTTTGCCGGCAAATATTCCTGTCCCCATACAAACAGCACCAGGGCAAAAAACAAAAATCCCAGAATAAAATTGACAGTTACACCGCCCAGCATAATAATGAGCCGCTGCCATGCAGGTTTTGATCTGAACTCATACGGCTTTGGCGGCTGCTTCATTTGTTCTTTGTCCATACTCTCGTCAATCATGCCCGAGATCTTGACGTATCCGCCAAGCGGCAACCAGCCTATGCCGTATTCCGTATCCCCGCGTTTAAATTTAAACACGCTGAACCAGGGGTCAAAAAACAGGTAAAACTTCTCTACCCGCGTTTTAAACCATCTGGCCGGCAAAAAATGCCCAAACTCGTGAAGAACGATCAGGATTGAAAGGCTTAGCAAAAGCTGAAGCCCCATGATTACGTATTCCATAATTGTATGCCATGTACCCGAATCAAACGCTTTTGCCTGAAAGGGGTTTTTTTTTAAGGCCGCAAAGGTACGCAATAAGCTCAACTTTTTATGGCCGTAGTACCCGGCACTGCGCTTGACCCATATTAGCAGTATCTGGTCTGATTTTCGTTGTCCGTTTGTAAAATATCATGTAGATTTGTTGCAGTCTCTTTATTTGTATTGATCACTTTTTGTGTTGTGCCGGATCCTCCGGCACAGAGAAAAAACAGAAGCTATGGATACTATGGATATTAAAAACTACAAGCCGAAAACCTTTTGGCAGCGCCCCGAAGGAACCACAGGAATGATTTTTTTAATCGCCCTATTGGCAGGAGGCGGTGTTTTGCTTTACTTCCTGTTGCCATTTCTCATAACCCTGGCCTCCAACGTACTGTACCTTGGTCTGCTGATCCTTGCCATAGCTGCACTGGCTTATATGGTGTTTGATCCCAAAATGAGGAATCTTATCTGGTACGGATACAAAAGTATTATGCGGGGCATCACTTCCATGTTTGTGCAAATTGACCCCATCGGTATTTTGAAGTCGTACGTAGATGACCTTCAAAACAACCTGCGGAAAATGAACAAGCAAATCGGTTCGCTCAGGGGGCAAATGCATCGCCTGCAGGAACTTATCCGCAATAATCAAAAGCAGATTGAAAGCAACCTGAGCCTGGCCAACCGCGCCAAAGAGCGCAACAAAGACGCCATTATGATCCTCAAAAGCCGCAAAGCAGGCAGGCTGCAGGAATCTAACGTAAGGCTCGAAGACCTCTACAAAAAAATGGAAATCCTTTACAGGGTGCTCGTGAAAATGTACGAAAATGCCGAAATTCTGCTCGAGGACGTCAAAGATCAGGTTGCCGTAAAAGAGCAGGAGCGCAAAGCTATACGTGCCAGCCATTCAGCCATGAAGTCTGCCATGAATATCATTGCCGGCAATTCCGACCGCCGCGAAATGTTTGATATGGCGCTGGAAGCTATTGCCGAAGACGTAAGTCAAAAGGTAGGTGAAATGGAACGGTTTATGGACATGTCGGCCAACTTTATGGCATCTATCGACCTGCAAAACGGCGTTTTCGAAGAAGAAGGGCTCCGCATGCTCGAACAATGGGAGAAAGAAGGTGTATCGCGTCTGTTGGGCAACTCTGAAAAGCAAATGTTGCTGGCCGCCGCTGAAGACGAGTCCCAGATGCTCGATCTCGATCAGCCGGTTGCCGTTCCTCAAAAGGTACAGCGAAGTAAAAACCCTTATGATTCCTTTTTCGAAAGAGAGGCATAACCCACAAAAAAAGCCACGCAATGCGTGGCTTTTTTTATTTGAGTATGCAGGAAGCAAAGATGTTGACTTCAACATCGCGCTACTGATCTGTTTTTTGACCTGTCGGCCTTATTCAACCGTAAAATCGCGTTCCACAAAAGCCAGGGCTGCAGGAGTGATCAGATTTCCGGCGGCATCCACCAGTTTTACGCTTACCCTGTGGGTTCCCGGCTCAAGTCCGGTGATATAATAGTTTTGCCAGGTATTTAGCAGTGTTGTTTCTCCGTTGAGGGTAAATTCCACTTTGCGGTTGTCACCCAGTTCGTAATTGAGCAGAAAAAAATCGAGGGGGATGTTTTCAGCAGCCTGCCCGCGGTAGTTCCCTTTGGGGTGGTTCAGCAATACCACGGGATCGGAAATAGTCACTACATCGGTTCCGGTGCCGTCACTTACGGAAATTCTGCGCATAGCTCCGGCGCGGCGGTCTTTCACACTGAAATGATCAGATTGCACCAAAACTCCACCAACCATAACATGTGTGTTCGGAAGCCTGATACCGAATGTTGGCGTATTTTTTGGTGTGCCCGGAATGGAAGTGATGAAAGGCTGAATGTGCTGACCCAGGGCATGCTGCGGACGACCGTCAGATCCCGGCGTCACAATACCGAGGTCAAATCCCCGGAACACAAATGACAATTGACCGTCGGTATACCTGATGTCGCGAAAACCTTCGCCATCAAGTGCAACTGACTCAGGTCCTCTGATCACTTTAAAACCGGTAGCAGATTCAAGGTAAACTCCGGTATCCGCCGTACCTGATGCGGTATCATTCTCATCCGCATCCTGTACACAGGCTCCAAACAGCAGGATCAAAGCCAACATTCCGAAAACGTGAAAGATTTTCATATACATGTCATTTTTTAGAGTGCGCAAAATTAACAAAAAGCAGTAATCATTGACATCCTTTTCGGAGATTTGCCTCACTGATTATGATCATTGAATTCCAGTAACCTGATCGCATTTCGGTTGTTGTAATCTCAAAATATATGCCATGGGGCACAAACCTGTTTCTATAGAAGTTGAAGGAATGACCTGTGTCAATTGTGCACGGTCAGTAGAAAAATACCTGAAGGGTAAAGGTTTTACTAAAGTGAAGGTCAACTTTGCCACTAAAGATGTCAGTTTTTTAGCCGAAGACGACAGCTACAGCCCACGGGAAGTGGCCCGGGAGATCAGTGCGCTGGGTTATCGCATGGTGACCGGAAACAACAAATCCAATGTTTTCCCATTAGGCAAACGCATCATTATTGCCTCCTTGCTCACATTGCCCCTGTTTCTGGGGCACATGCTGATGCCTCTGGGTATTCATGCCATGCACTGGCTTCACGACAGCTATGTTCAATTGATTTTAGCTACCCCGGTTTTTGTGATCGGCTTGCTGCAGTTTGGAAGAAGTTCTTATGCGGCCCTTAAGCAAGGCACCATCCACATGGATGTACTGATCCTGATGGGGAGTTCCGCAGCTTTTTTCTACAGTGTTGCCGGTACACTGTCAGGTAACCCCGACATGATTTTTTATGAAACGGCAGCCATGATCATTACCCTGGTACTGGTGGGTAATTACCTTGAACAAAGAGCAGTAAGGCAAACCACCACGGCCATAGAAGCCCTTTCAAAACTTAAACCTTCTCATGCATTCCGCTATGAAAACGGACAACTGGTGAAAGTAGACACTGCAGCACTTGTACCCGGAAACATCATTCAGGTAAACGAAGGAGACAGCTTGCCGGCTGACGGAAAAGTAATGGAGGGTGAGGGGTATGTTGATGAATCCATGCTTACCGGTGAAAGTATTCCGGTGGCTAAAAAGCCGGGTGACAAAGTAGTAGGTGCTTCTGTTGTGGGCCGGGGCCAGATGACTGTGGAAGTAGAAGCTACGGGAGAAGCAACCGTGTTGAGCAATATTATCAAAATGGTAAAAAATGCCCAGGCTGATAAACCCGACATTCAGCGACTGGCCGATAAGATCAGTGCAGTATTTGTCCCCCTGGTAATCGGCATAGCCATACTTACTTTTACAGTGTCCGTTCTGGCATTTGACATATCCTATACCCGGGCATTAATGAACAGCATAGCTGTATTGGTGATTTCATGCCCCTGTGCCATGGGGCTGGCCACACCCACTGCAGTGATGGTAGGTGTTGGACGTGTAGCCCGGCAGGGCATTCTGATCAGAGGAGGTTCTACACTCGAGGAGTTTGCTGATACCCGCTACATGCTTTTCGACAAAACCGGTACCCTTACCACCGGAGCATTTCGCACCGGCCGGATCAACTACAACGGCAACGATCCCCGGCTGGTGAATGCCCTACTTTACAGGATGGAGGAAAAATCATCCCATCCTATTGCCACTGCGTTGAGAGATCACATTGCCGGGCAGGGAGAAATTGCCGAATTGCCTGTTGCTTTAACGGAAATTTCCGAAGAAGGCGGGCGGGGTATGAAAGCCGTGGATACGGATGGTAATGTGTATACCTTGGGGTCGCCGTTGATGACCGAAAATGGGAACAGTTCGGAGTACGACGTTGTACTTTGTCAAAACGACCGGTTTATTGCCGGGTTCAACATGAATGACGACATTAAGCCTCATACTGCAGATACTATCCATTACCTTAAGTCGCTGGGTATTACACCGGTCATTATCAGTGGTGACCGCGAAGACAAGGTAAAAGCAATTGCCGGTGAACTGGGCATAACCGAATGGTATGCTGCCCGGTCACCTCAGGACAAACTCAAACTGGTGGATGAATACCGCAGCCGCGGGAAGACCGGCTTTGTTGGTGACGGCATCAACGACGCACCGGCCCTGGCCAGGGCCGACCTGGGAGTGTCCCTCAGCAATGCCAGCGAGGTGGCCATTCAATCCTCGCGTATCATTTTACTGGGTGGTGACATGGCCTATCTGAAACAGGCCATGGCCGTGAGCCGTGCTACCCTTACCACCATCAGGCAAAACCTGGGCTGGGCCTTTAGCTACAATATCGTAGCCATTCCCATGGCGGCCATGGGTTATCTCAATCCCATGTGGGCAGCTTTGTTTATGGCTTTTTCCGACATTGTGGTCATCGGCAATTCCATTCGTCTGAAATTCAGGAAAGTATTGCCGTAAAACTCATGATCATCCCCAGCGGATCAATGCTGAACACCAGGTGAATCCACTGCCAAATGCAGCCAGACAAACCAGGTCGCCATCTTTGATTTTTCCCTCGCCCAGTGCTTCAGCCAGGGCAATGGGAATGGAAGCCGCCGTTGTATTGCCATATCGCTGAATATTATTGTACACCTGATCATCGCGGAGTTTGAGCATACGCTGAACCATTTGCGCAATGCGCAGATTGGCCTGATGCGGCACAAGCATTTTCAGATCATTGGTCCTGTAACCGTTGGATTGAAGTGCCTCCATGATTACTTCAGGAAATTTTGACACGGCGTGCTTAAAAACCAGCGATCCGTTCATGTGAGGAAAAGTCATTCCCTTGTCCATCATTTCCTGGGTGAGGAATAGCCCTCCATAAGTATCGGCAGGAGGGTATCCGTAACCGTCGGTTCCGCTGTGGTAACCACTGTGACAGCCCGGATTGATATAAGCTAGTTCTTCGGCATGCGTGCCATCGGCATGCAGGTGCGTGGACAGAATTCCCGGGCCATCGGCATCCCCGGGCTGCAACACTACCGCACCGGCTCCATCGCCGAAAATTACGGTAACATGACGGCCTCTGTCTGAAAAATCGAGTCCTACGGAATGGCACTCAGCACCTACAAGCAGAACATTTTTGTACATCCCCGTTTTGACGTACTGATCGGCAATACTGAGCCCGTAAACAAAGCCCGAACACTGATTCCGTATGTCGAGAGCGCCAATTCCGTTAATTCCCAGCGCCCGCTGCATCAATACCCCGCAACCGGGAAAATAGTAATCGGGGCTAAGTGTGGCAAAAATGATAAAGTCAATATCTGAAGGCTCAAGACCGGCATTGGCAATAGCTATGCGGGCAGCCTTTTCACCCAACGAGCTGGTGGTATCCCTGTGCTTTTCCACAAACCGCCTTTCCTCAATACCTGTACGCTCCCTGATCCACTCATCAGACGTGTCCATTACACGCGAAAGTTCCTCATTGGTTACCACTCTTTCGGGAACGTAATAGCCTATACCCGCAATTTTTGACCTGTACATCATGATCGGAATTTTTTATTTTGAACTGACATTTACCATTTGGAAGTAGCAAGTATAACTAAAATTTACCGGCAAGTCAGCATCATCTGTTGTATGGTGAATATCATTTTTTTGGTGCGCCGTAGCGCACCCACAAAGAGTGATTCCCCCTTAAAAACACTGCCCAACTAATACCGGAAACACTGTCATGCTCAAACTGAGCCCACTCAACTGAGTACAACTGCGATAAGGGGATCAACTTTATGAAAAGGTTAACAATGTTAACAGTTAACAATTACTACTTTTGACTGTTTCATGGGTCATTTAATTTTATACAACATGTACGATAAAATCAACCCACTGGGCAAGCAGCTCTATCTCATCACGCGGCAATATGTGGGTGTACTTTCACACATGCTTAATGATTGCGGGCTCGATCGCCATTATTATCCGCTGTGGGTAATAGGGCAGGCTCAGGAACCACTTTCGCAGCAGCAACTGGCAGTTCAGCTTGAGGTTGACAAAGTGCTGGTTACCCGCATTGTAGACAACCTTGAAAGTCAGGGTTTTTTGCGACGCGAGCTCAATCCCCATGACCGCCGATCGTATCAGCTCCAACTCACGCTCAAGGGCAAAAAGCTGATACCAATCATAGGTGCAGCATTTGAGCATTTGAATACCGCGGCCTTTGAAGGTTTCACCTGTGAGGAAGTTACCCGGTTTCTGGATCAGGTACAGGCCATCCGAAAAAATCTTTGCGGCAAGCCTGCCGAAGAAATAGCCATTGATTTTGAACGCATAAAAACAAGGGTACCCTCATGATCAAACCATTGCGAAATACGCTGATGATGGCTTCAGCATTGGGCCTCACACTGCTTTACGGCTGTGCCGGGGATGACAATCCCGCTGCCAATGCTGCCGGAGGCCAGGCAAACAGGCCCGTGATGCAATCAGACC
>JBJHCA010000040.1:0-29632 GCA_050485785.1 Saprospiraceae bacterium
CACACCTTTTATCCAGAACGTCCTCAACCTGGACCTGTCTGATACTGATGAGCCGGACCTGGGCCCAATATTAGGCGGGATCATCAAGCGATTCAGGCCTGAGCTGGATGTTTACTACGTAACAGACACTGCCTTGCCGCAACTGAAGGACTCCACCCTCCATCATTTCAAGCGCATTTTTTACCGGATTGAAGATTTCCAGGAACTTCACCTGGCCATTATTCGGGGGATTAAAGAGCGATTTGAAACCCCCTTTTATCATGCACTCAAAGAGTACAGTCAAAAACCTGTTGGTGTTTTTCACGCCATGCCTATATCCAGAGGTAATTCCATTTTTCAGAGCAGGTGGATCAGAGGGTTTGGGAAATTCTACGGCAAAAACCTGTTTCTGGCAGAAACATCTTCCACTTCCGGTGGTCTCGACTCGTTGCTGCAGCCTACCGGATCGCTGAAAAGGGCTCAGGAAAAAGCCGCCATTGCATACGGAGCACAGCATACCTTTTTTGTGACCAATGGCACTTCCACAGCCAATAAAGTAGTGCAGCAGGCCCTGATACAACCCGGTGATGTGGTACTTATCGACCGCGATTGCCATAAATCCCATCATTACGGTCTCGTGCTTTCCGGAGGTTTCCCGGTATATCTCGATTCTTACCCCATCGAACAATATTCCATGTATGGAGCGGTTCCGCTGGAGCACATCCGGAGCAGACTGCTGGAGCTGAAAAAAGCCGGAAGGCTGGATAAAGTAAAAATGCTCTTGCTCACCAATTGCACTTTCGACGGACTGGTATACAACGTGGAAAAAGTAATGGAGGAAGTACTGGCCATCAAAGAGGACATCGTTTTCCTTTGGGATGAAGCCTGGTTTGCCTTTGCAGGGTTTACGTATACATACAAGCAGCGGACTGCCATGTTTACAGCACAGAAACTCTACTGGAAATACCGCACTGCAGAATACCGAACCACCTATAAAAACCATCTTAAAGGCCTGGCTAAAGGCGAAGTGCCGCGAATTCCCGATCCCGATAAAGTGAAGATCCGGGTTTATTCCACACAGAGTACCCACAAAACCCTGTCCAGCTTCCGGCAGGGTTCCATGATCCACATCTGGGATGTAGATTACCGCAGCAAAGTGGCCGACAGCTTTCAGGAAGCATACATGACCCATACTTCCACATCACCCAATTACCAGATTCTGGCATCGCTCGATGCGGGACGGCGTCAGGTACAGTTTGAAGGCTACGAACTTGTTGAAAAGAGCATCGAAATGGCCATGGTGCTCAGGGCAAAGATCCATGACCACCCCAAGCTGAACAGGTTTTTCAAAGTTCTGACCGTCAAGGATTTCATTCCTGATTACTACCGAAAATCGGGCCTGGACGAATATTACACGGATGAAGGAGGCTGGAATCGCATGGAATATGCCTGGAAGCATGATGAGTTTGTACTGGACCCCACCAAAGTAACCCTCAGTATCGGGCATTCAGGTATAGATGGCGACACCTTTAAGAACCGGTACCTGATGGATCGCTTCAATATTCAGATCAACAAAACTTCGCGCAATACCGTGTTGTTTATGACCACCATAGGAACAACCAGAGGAAGTGTGGCGTACTTGCTCAATGCATTGCTCAGAATTGCCGGTGAGCTCGAACTGGAACACAAAGCACTCAATTCCAGAGAAACGGAAATTCTCAATTTGCGGATTCAGTCTCTTGTACACAATGTGCCTACCCTGCCCGACTTCAGCAGTTTTCACAGTTCCTTTCAGGCTGTGCCCGGAGTGCCCGGTGGCAATATCCGGCAGGCATATTACCTGGCTTACCACGATGACAAATGCGAGTATATTCCGCTGCACGAATGCCTGAAGCTGATGAAAGGCGGCAGACAACTTGTTTCCACTACTTTTGTTATTCCTTACCCGCCGGGGTTTCCGATTCTGGTCCCCGGTCAGCTCATCAATGAAGGCATTATACGCTTCCTGATTGCCATAGACGTCAAGGAGATCCACGGCTATCACCCCGAACTGGGCCTTAAAGTATTTAAACAGGTAGTCCTTGACCGGCAAAAAACCATTTCTGCCATGGCGGGCATGCGCAATAAGAAAAACAGTTAACTCATAAAAGGCAAACTCTTTACCATGACTAAAAAGAAGACTGAAAAACCCCTGCGCGGTATATCTGACATTCGAAGATTCTTCTTCCGCAACGAAGTTCCCATTTACTTTATCAGCGCTACCAACTTCAATCTGCTGGGTGCAGACGAATGGATCAAGGGCTTTAAGTTTATCTCCTATATCGAATGCTTCGACGGCCTGCATCCCAACGTGTTTTCGCCCAAAGAAGAAATGCCCCACGATGAATTTACCGGCATTGAAGATATCAACAACTACATGCTGGAGCACAAAGAAGTGGTGGATTATATACGATCACGCAAAAAAAACGGCAAGGCAGGCAAAGCACTTTTCCTCATGTTTGATGAAAAAACCGAGGAACTGGCCAAACGACTGGGGCTGGAAGTTGTGTTCCCCTCTGCCCGGATGCGGAATTTCATGGACAACAAGGTCAATACCAACCGCATTGCTGAAAAAGCCGGTGTACCCTGCGTTCCCTATGTACTTTCACCTGTAAAAAGCTATGAACATCTTCAGGAAGTGGCCAAGCACCTGGGCAATGACCTCGTGATTCAAACGCCTTATGGTGATTCGGGGCATACCACCTTTTTTGTGGCCGGCAAAAGTGACTTCGATAAATATGAAGATGAGATATCCCGCGAGCCGGAAGTGAAGGTCATGAAGCGCATTAACTGCCGCGGAGCGGCTATTGAAGCCTGTGTAACCCGGCACGGAACCATAGTGGCTCCGCTCATGACGGAACTGGTTGGATTTAAAGAACTCACGCCTTATAAAGGCGGCTGGTGCGGCAATGAAATCTATCCTGATGTGTTTAACCGTAACATCCGGCAAAAGGCCAGAAAGTATACCCGCCTGTTTGGCGATCAGCTCAGAAAGGAAGGTTACAAGGGCTATTTTGAACTCGACTTCCTCATCGATCAGGACAATGGCCAGATTTACCTCGGTGAGCTCAACCCGCGTATTACGGGAGCCAGTTCAATTACCAATCATGCCGTTTTTGCATTGTCTGATGCACCGTTGTTTCTGTTCCACATTCTCGAATGGATGGATGTGCCGCACAACTACAGTGTCAAAGCCATTAATGACCGATGGGCCCGTGCCGAAAATATTGACACCTGGAGTCAGTTGGTCATCAAACATACCGAGGATACCGTTGAGTTTGTCACGGAAGCTCCAAGATCGGGAATCTGGACAATGAAAAAAGATAAAACCGCCGTATTCAGCCGGATGGACACCCACCGCCGGGCAGTGGAATCGGATGATGAAGCCTTTTTTCTGCGCATCACCCGCAAAGGTGATTATCTGTACGAAGGCGCAGACATGGGCATATTGGTGATGCGCGGCCGCTTGATGACCGATGAATTTAATCTGACACAGCGAGCCAGGGACTGGATCAAAGCCATCAAGGCTCACTATCAGGCACAATCGCCACAAAACGAAAAACTGGTACAGGACAAGATTGCCCAGATTGCCGGATTTAAAATGATGTAAATATGCTTGTCGCCATTAAATGTATTGCTGAAAGCAAGCCCGGCAAGCAGTGGAAAAAAGTTTTTAACCGAACCTGGCCTTACTACAAAAACTGGTTTCTGCAGGAAGGCCTCATGGCCCGTCCGGGTTATCTCAGTTGCCTGGAGGCACTGGATCACTATATGCCCGAACTGGTGCCGGTTTACGAAGAGCTTTGCAGCCTTGTGGGCGGTGGCGATCTGGCCTCGCGTTACCTGGCATTGTACAATCCACCTCCTTTCATGAGCGGCTGCACTCAGGTTGTATGGGTCAACGGTGAACCCATGCTGGTGCGGAACTACGACTATAATCCAAAGTGGTTTGAAGGCGTGATGCTCAAGTCAAACTGGTTGCAGCCAGTAATTGGCATCAGCGATTGCAACTGGGGAGTTCTGGATGGCATGAACAGCCACGGACTGGCCGTTTCCCTCACTTTTGGCGGCAGCCAGCGAAGCGGTCGCGGTTTTGGGATACCGCTCATTATCAGGTATTTGCTCGAAACGCAAACAACTGTTGATGGCGCACTTAAAGCGCTGCACCGCCTACCGGTACACATGTCCTACAACCTCCTGCTGCTGGATGCCGGCAATAATTTTGCCACGGTGTACCTTGGCCCCGATCGTACGCCCGGCGTCTATTACACGCAGGTTTGCTCCAACCACCAGGAGCATATTGAATGGCCTGAATACGCCACGATGACGCAAACCATAGAACGAGAAACCGTTGTCAATCACTACCTTCAGGATGAGCACATGACGGCCCGCAAACTCATCAAAAAGTTTCTTCAGCCGCCCCTTCACAATGCCAGATTTGAGCAATCATTCGGCACCTTGTACACCTCGGCCTGGTATCCGGCTTCAGGCAAAGTTAAGCTGCTCTGGAAGCACAAGGAGGTGGTGCAGTCCTTCGACCATTTTGAAAGTAAAAAAATCATTGCCGGGCTTAAAGATCATTTCTCGGTGAACCTCACCAAGTAAAGTGTTTGCAGGTATATTCCCGGGTGTTTTTTTGGGGATATCTTTTTGTGGGGCTCACATCCGTTCGCCTGTGGCTATCGTAAGTCATCAGTTTGGCAGTGTCCGGATTTCGGACTTCGATTTTTTCGGCGGAACACCCTGCCAGTGTGGGATCCGCTTTCCTCAGGACATCTTTCGACCCAAATTAACAGGGCACGAAGTGCCCCAACAAAGAGTGATCAAAAAGAAAAAGAAACACCGCGATTATTAATCCTGAAATGTTGCCTGCGTCGAGAGGTGTACAGATTTCAGATCATTACGGGCTCTGCGCTCTTTTCAGTACTTTTGCAGCAAAACAACCGTCATGATTTTTAGCAGTATCAATCCCTATACCCTCAAAATAGTTGAAGAATACAAAGCGCATTCACCGGAAGAAGTGGAAGCCATTTTGACCCGTGCAGACGAAAGCTTTCAGCACTGGCGGCACGTCCCGTTCTCAAAGAAAAGTGAAATGATGAACAAGGCAGCGCAGGTGCTCGAGGCCAATGTTGACCGCTATGCTGCCATGATCACCCTGGAAATGGGCAAGCCGCTGCTCGAATCGCGGGCAGAAGTTAAAAAATGTGCCTGGGTTTGCCGTTACTATGCTGAACACGCCAAAGCCTTTCTCAAACCTGACATCATTAAAACCGATGCAGACAGCAGTCTGGTTAAGTACGACCCCATGGGGGCGATTCTGGCTATTATGCCCTGGAATTTTCCTTTCTGGCAGGTTTTTCGCTTTGCTGCACCCACGCTGATGGCCGGCAATACTGGTATTTTGAAACATGCACCCAATGTGTGCGGCAGTGCCCTGCTTATTGACGAAGTTTTCAGGCATGCCGGATTTCCTGAGGGAGTGTTTCATCATGTCTTCATCCATCATGATGACACGGAAATGCTGATTGCCCACCCTGGCGTAAGAGCTGTAACGCTTACCGGAAGTGAAAGAGCCGGTAGTGCTGTGGCTTCTCTGGCAGGCCGTTACCTTAAAAAATCGCTGCTCGAACTGGGCGGTAACAATGCTTTTATCGTGATGGAAGATGCAGATATTGACCGGGCCGTCAAAGTAGGCCTTACTGCCCGGATGATGAATGCCGGCCAAAGCTGTATTGCTGCCAAGCGCTTTATTGCCGTAGGTAGTGCTTACCGGCCATTTGTGGACAAGTTTACAGCGGCAGTTCGCGAGTTAAAAACCGGTGACCCCACTGCTCCGGACACCCGCATGGGCCCCCTGGCCCGGGTTGACCTGGCCGAACAGCTGCACGATCAACTCAACCGGTCTGTCGATGCCGGTGCTAAGCTGTTGTACGGTGGAGCGGTAAACGGTGCATGCCACCAACCCACCGTTATAGAAAACGTTGGCCCCGGTATGCCGGCATTTGATGAAGAAACTTTTGGCCCGCTGGCTGCCATGATCTATGCCGCTAGTACCAATGAAGCCATTGATCTGGCCATTCAGAGCAAATACGGTCTGGGCGTAAGTATTTTTACGGGCCGGCCCGATGAAGCCATCGATCTGGCCTCCAGATTTCACGATGGTGCCGTATTCATCAATGAACTGGTCAAATCAGACCCCAGACTGCCTTTTGGCGGCACGCGAAGATCAGGTTACGGTCGCGAACTGGCCCGCGAGGGAATTCTCGAGTTTGTGAATGTGCAAACTGTCTACATGTCCCGGTAACAGACGTGTAATCTGTTTGTATCATGCTTCTAGCCGCACCGGATTTAACAACCGTGCTGAATACTTGTTACATTAACAATACCGGCAATCAACAGCAATGCAGTATGGAGCAGAAAAAAGAGAAGTTCACACCGCGAAACTTATGGTCAGTAACCCGGGAAGCAGCCATCAGCTGGAATAAGAACGACCCTTACCGACTCAGTGCCGTGGTAGCATACTACGCCATACTGTCACTTCCGGGCTTACTGGTAATCATTATCCATCTGCTCAGTTACTTCTGGGCCAACGAACTGATCGAAGGTAAAATTTATCTGGAAATCAAGGACACCATGGGTGCTTCTGCGGCGGATTCCATGCGTACTATTTTTGAAAATGCCCGAGCAGGGGAAGCCGGCATTATTCCCACTATTATCGGTATCGGTGCACTGGTCTATGGTGCTACCGGTGTTTTTTATCATCTTCAAAAGTCGATGAACAAGGTTTGGGATGTGGTATCAAGACCCGAAAGCGGCTTTATAAGATTTTTGATTGACCGTGCCCGCAGCTTTGGTTTTGTGCTTATTCTTGGTTTTCTGCTGCTCATCAGTTTTGTGGTATCAGCACTGCTGTCGGCACTGCAGGATCAGCTTACAGCCCTGTTGCCGGGCATGGGTTATCATCTCATTCAGCTTGCTGACGTATTGATCTCTTTAACCGTGGTTTCCGTGTTGTTTGCGCTGTTTTACAAGTTCATGCCCGATGTGGTACTGCGCTGGCGCAATGTATGGCCCGGAGCCATCCTGGCCGCCATGCTTTTTGCCCTGGGAAAGGAAATACTCAGTTTCTATTTTGGAGAGGCCAGTCCGGGAAGTGTTTACGGCGCAGCCGGATCCATCATTATCATTCTGCTGTGGGTATCTTATTCATGCCTTATCCTGTTTTTTGGCGCTGAATTCACCAAATCCTTTTCCCGGAAATTTGGCTTTGAGGTCAGCCCCAAAAGTCACGCCATGTATGAAACCGATTATTATAAGGAACTGCTCGACAACAGTATTCCTTCCGATCCTGACCCGGGGGGCAAAAAGAACACTGAAAAGCTGTAGTAATCAGCCATGGTAAAGTTTAATCTTGCTATATTGGGCCTGTATTGTTCAATAGAGTCAGGTCAATAAACTTATCATGACTACATCTCAATCTTTTAACATCGCTTTACTGGCATTGCTGGCTTTTGCACTTACCCTGAGTTCATGTATGACCACACGCACCAGCGTTGGCGCCTTCCAGGAAATGGAAGGGTCGTCATATACTTATGCCCAGGGCAAGCAACTTTGGCTGTTCTGGGGGTTGATTCCACTGGGGCGTACCAATGTCAACACCCCCGCAGATGGAAACTGTGAAGTCATTACCCGGTACACTTTTGGGGATTTCCTCATCAGTGGCATTACCGGTGGAATTATAACCAGTTACACCATCAGAGTAAAAGCCAAACGCTGATATTGGAGTATTTCGGTATTCAGCGTGCCTGCCTTTTTCGCTGCTGTAATCAAGTATGCTTTAAAGGCTGGTAGTGGTATGTCTCTTTGTTGAGCAGCGTTGCGGCTTAGTGGCCACTGTAGAATCAGTTTCCGAGGTATCGGTTCAGCTTTTCGAGATCTTCTTCTATGGCCTCCATGAGCGACTGGCAGGTTTGATCAAACAGCTGACGGCTTGAGTCAATGCGCTCCTGCTCGGATTCCATCTCAGCAGTGGCATGGCTTACTTTTTCTTCGTAACCGGCTATCTGTGCCTGGAGCTGTTTTACTTTTTCCCGGTACTTTTCTATCATTTCCGTTACGTGCTCGATCTGCTGCTTGCGTTCTTTCACCCGCTTCTGCAAGCGATCCTCTGCCTCGCGGGAAAACTGAGCCTGCTCTTTGCCGAGGTAGTCAAGATAATACTGTGCCGTTTTCATGAGCTCCTCCCGGGTTACATCCAATGCCTGCGCAGCGGCAAATGCAGACTGGAAGCGGGTTGACTCGTCCAGTGGCAAGTGCTCCATGGCTTTAAGGCTGCGCTTAAATCGCAGGTAATCAAAGCCCTGCTTTTGTCTGGAAGTCAGCTTGGAGAGTAAAAATTCAGCACTGCGCTCATCAATGGCCAGTGCATTGGGAAACAGATCTTTGACAGTATCAGCCATGGTCTAAAATTTGCCCAAAGGTAAGGATTTCCATCTCAAAAAGTAGCCTCCGGCAGGGCAAGCTATTCAGAGATCCCCTGATTGATGGCGTACCTGATCAGCTCCGGTGTACTTTGCAACTTGAGTTTTCGCATAATGTTCTTCCGGTGTGTGTACACGGTGTGCGGACTTAAATGCAAAATCATACCTATTTTATTAGCTGAATGGCCTTCTGCAACCAGCTTCACTATCTCCAGTTCCCGGTTACTGAGTTGCGATTTTTTGCAATGCGGTTCGATTTCCACCCCCATACTTTTGTCAAGCAACAATTGCAGTACTTTGTTACAGTAGAATCGCTCACCTCGTGTAGCGGCATGCAGGGCATTCACCATTTCTGCCCTGTCGCACTGAGGAGTCAGAAATCCCGGAATCTTCCACTCAATTGCCTTCATTACATTGGCCGGATCGTTGTCATTACTGATGATTAAAAACCGGCAATTCTTCAATTCATTCCGCAGATGAGCCAAACCTTCAAGCCCGTTCCAGCCATCGGCCTGATAATCGCATATCAGTACGTCCACCGCTGTTTTACCTGCCTCCACCAATGTGGCCTCGTAGTGGTCACTCTCCCCCACTATTTCAAATCGCCGGTCGCGCTCTGCAATATATCTAATGCCTGCACGGAGTAAAAAATGCGGGAGGGCTATATGTATTCGGGACGGACTCAATATTGCAAGCTATTTTTAATTAGATTCAATCAAAATAAAGTGCAAAAGTAATGAATTCAGGTAAATCAATGGTCCCGGCAGGAAGAAATTTAACAGGTGTTTTTAGGCAAAAATCAGAAAGTCAGTGCATTGAATCATGGTTTTGCATGTAATAACAATTGGACATGCATGGCCTGAAATTTTATATACCTTTGCCGCCTACATAATCCGGGTATGTTCGATTCAATTCCGGAAGCATTACAGGCCATGCGTTATTCAGAACTACTGGCCGTAGTTACCGGACTACTTTACATTTTGTTTGCGGCACGGGGCAGTATCTGGTGCTGGCTCTTTGGTTTTATCAGCAGTAGCCTCTGGGCGTATGCAGCCTTGGTTCATTTCAAACTTTATGCCGATTTCTTTTTGCAGTTGGTCTATGTAGCGGCAGCAGTATATGGGTGGTTAGTTTGGAACAGACACCGTCAACAACAAAAAGATATCATCAAAGTATCCACCATGAAGTGGACCGATCATCTTTTCATCATTGGAGCCGGTACAGTATTGTCTGTGATTTCAACCTTACTGCTGATCCGTTTTACGGATGCACAGATGCCCTGGCTTGACACTTTTACTACAGTTTTCAGCTTGCTAACCACATGGCTTATCATTCAGCGTAAAATAGAGAACTGGATCTACTGGATAGTGATCGACATAGTTTATATCTACCTCTATTATGAAAGGGGCGGATATTTATTTATGCTGTTGTTTATAGTGTATACCCTGCTGGCCGTTGCAGGTTATCTGAATTGGAGAAAGCAGTTTCGGCAGCAACACATTGTATAGTCAACCATCATTAAAAAAAGTACCATGTACCGCTATGTTATTACCGGTCCGGAATGTTCCGGCAAAACCACTTTGGCCGAATCCCTCGGTACTTTGTTTCAGGCACCGGTTATTGAAGAAACAGCACGACGCTGGCTGAGTACCCATCCCGGGCAATACACATTGAATGATGTATTGTACATGGCAGATTTGCACTTTCAGGAAATGGTGTCCGGAAATTTTTCAGCAGCCGGAGTACAGATTAGCGATACCGGAATGCTGGAGTTTATCATTTGGCTGAAAGACAAGTTTGATCATACCGAACCCGACATAGTCCGGCAATTTGTAGAACTACCGGTTCAGTATTATTTGCTCTGTGAACCCGAAATGGAATGGGTGCCTGATCCGCTCAGAGAAGATCCGGAACGAAGAACTGAATTGTTTGAGATGTACAGACAATTCCTTGTGGATGCCGAAAAACCCTTTATTATTGTTTCAGGTACTCAGGAACAAAGACTTAGAACAGCCATGGCACTTATCTGCGATGATCTGGGGTCACCGGATCTATTCCTGTAACTTTTCACCATACGAAAGATCGCCGGCATCGCCCAGCCCGGGAACTATATACGATTTCGCCGTCAGTTCATCATCAATGGCTCCCGCCCATATATGAAGGTTTTCGTGATACCGAAGCACGTTTTCAACACCTTGTGCTGAAGCAATGGCGGTAACCACGTGAATGGAAGCCGGTTTACCGTAGCGCAGAAGTTCGCGTATAGCGATGTTAATACTGGAACCGGTAGCCAGCATGGGATCACAAAGAACCAACACCGCCCCTTTTATGGATGGGCATGATATATATTCGAGATTGATCTCAAAATTTCCCCCTTTGTGATGTTTGCGATACGCGGAAATAAATGCGTTATCAGCATCGTCAAAGTAATTGAGCATTCCTTGATGGAATGGCAGCCCCGCTCGTAAAATGGTAGCCAATACAACTCGTTCGGCAGGCATATTGACCGATGCAATGCCCAAAGGAGTTTCAATTTCCCGGGATTCGTATTTCAGTGATGTGCTCAGATGGTAAGCCAGCACTTCTGCCATGCGTTCCATGTTTCTCCTGAAGCGCATTCTGTCATGCTGAACATTGACATCCCGCAATTGAGCTATAAACCGGTTGGCAATGGTGTTGTGCTCACTTAAATTAAATATCATGATCGATGTTGGCTTTGATTAATATCTCTGACCCAGCGGTTCACTTTCTCAGCCCAAAATAGCGATACCTGCTCATAATATGGCAACCTGCCGCCGGAAATTTTAACACTCTTTTTGGTGTAAGCTCCCAATCCCTCAAAAAAAGCAGGATCCAAAGGTATTCCCGGTTGCTCTTCAAGATGCAGGGCATTGGGTCTGTCAGCATGCGTTCTTACCAGCATATCAAATAAAAAATGCAGGGCATTCACCCGGCTGCCTTCTGCAGAAGCGCCTCCCGCCAATTGATAGATCCGGCCATGACTGTACACAAAAAATCCCACGGCCAGTAGATTGCCCTGTTTGTCGATTACTCCGGAAGGAAATCCCGTACCTCTATGCAAAAGCTGATACATTATCCTCAGCAAGCTGTGGTAGTTCCTCCTGCCTTTACTGTCCTTTTTCCTGACAAGGTGCTCAAGATAGAAATCGGCAATCTTTTCAGGCTTGAGTGCATTTATGATGCGCAAATGCCCTCCGTATGTCACTTCCACTTTCTTTTTGAAATTCTCTGAATAGCCCCTGGCTATGGATTCATAAGGCTGCATAAGCGGTAGCACGAAACGCGATTTCTCATCGACTCTCATGTCAGAACCGGCTTCCGGCTTATGGGGTATATCAGATAACACGATGCTGTACTGATCCACCGCCTTGCTGAGCACGGCATACAATGCCTCCATACGGGGCTTTGACAAAACATGCACTGAGTAAGGTCCCAGCTGTGGCACCCAGTCAGGATTCACAGCTGTTTTCCGGCCCAAGCGGGTTTTTACCGGAACCGGCATCACACTTTCATAATCTCCTTCTACCAATGCCAGCCAGCTCTCGGCAGTATTGTCCAGATACCAGCTGTACCCGGACACATGCCCGCTTCCGGCATAATGCACGCAGGAATCATATTTGAGCACATCCAGATTCTCTCTGGTTTCAATGCGTATTTTCATGTTGGGTTAGTTGCAAAAGATGATGGAACACCGCGTCCCAGCCTCCCCAGCCATCAGCCGGATCAAATGAGCTATTGTGCCAGATGAAGGTTAAACTGCCACCTGTACCTTTCAGTTCATTCCACAACTCTTCTGTTTTAAGAATAGCTTCTTCAGGCTTCAGGTTCATATAGTTTTTCAGGGTCACATCCATAAGACCAAAGGGGTAAACTGTGAGGGTCGTTACTTTTTCCTCTTTCAGGTCATACCACGTAAATGGGTTCGCCGTACCGGCTCGCCATCCGGGTGCATCGGCAAAGCCCATGCTGTAATCAGACGTAATGCCCGCTCCTGTCAGATGGCGAAAAGTTTCCGGAATCCGGAATCGCAAAAAATGCTGCCTGCTGATCGTTATTTCTCGTCCGGTGATGAATTCTAATAATGACTTTTCAGCTTTGAACATGGCCGGACCATCTGCATCTGAGCTCTCATACGAAGGATGAAGTCCGGGCTCCCAGTGCTCACTAAGCTTTCTGATAAGGTGCTCCCAGGATTCTTTTTTGTATCGGGATCCCGAATCATACCGGCTGTTCCCTCCGATCTGAAAAAATACCCGTGGCTTCAGTTCCAACTTACGTGTACTGCTCACTAGCTGATCATATGTGTCAAAAGGGTCATCTTTTCTGCCTGACCATATGGCCATTTCTTCCACTAACTTTCCTGTATGGCCACCTAGCAGATGTTTGCACCAGCGGTATGCCAGATACCACGGCTTTTTATTGCGGTACTTCCAGGGCAAATCGATATCCAACGTTACCTGCACCTTAGGCACGGTATCTGCGGGAGGACTCGAAACCAGCCCCTCTGTAAATAACCATTGATGCAGCAATTGAATCCACCGGTCAGCTACCGGGATGATTCCTGCACCGGCACGGTAAAGTATGGCTGAAGTGGATATAAACCGCTGATGATGATCCCTTTCGGCAATAACATACTCCTCATATCTGCTCAAATGAATAAAGATCTCCGCTACCGGATCAGGAGCTCCCGATTCGGAATCCAAAGTCCACGAAGGCAGGCCTTCAAACCACTGTGGCTCAACGGTCAGATCAATTTCTCCCCCGCTCACCATCACTTCGTGACGCAGAATATCGGCTTCAGGGTCATTGGTTTCTTCTTTAATGGCAGATTCAGCATAGCTGCCGGTTAGTTTTGGGATATCTCTTTGTGCTGCATAGATCAGCTTTTTAGTCTCATTCCCGGAATGATAAAATTTTTCTGCGTTGTCCGTCAGTAAAAACCGGATGCCCATGGCAGGGCCAAGCACATGCTCAAACATATACCGGATTCTGGGTGAATCCATGGCTAAAACAAGCACTTCCGGAGTTTCCATTTTTGAGATTTTACATGCACTTACCGGGTAAGCCTTCGGCTAAAAATTCATACCTTGGCGCCCCCATCCGTACTGAATGATTATCAAATATTCTGCAAATTAACAACAATAATAAAGTATGATCAAAGCTGCCATTACAGGAGTTCACGGTTTTTTGCCCGATTACGTGCTCACCAACAAAGAACTCGAGTCCATGGTTGATACTTCCGATGAGTGGATCAGAACGCGGACAGGTATCACGGAGCGGCGTTTGCTCAAAGGTGAAAACCGTGGTGTGTCTGAATTAGGGGCCGGTGCAGTTAAAGGCCTGCTTGAGAAAACCAACACTGACCCCATGGATGTTGAAGTGGTCATCTTTGCAACAGTTACTGCCGATATGATCTTTCCGGATACTGCCAATACAGTATCTGACATTGTTGGTATGAAAAATGCATTCGGCTTTGACATTAATGCGGCCTGTTCGGGGTTTTTATTTGCCCTGTCTACCGGAGCCCGGTATATTGAATCGGGCAAATACCGTAAAGTTGTTGTTATAGGTGCCGATAAAATGTCATCCATTATCGATTATACTGATCGCGCTACGTGTATCATCTTTGGAGACGGTGGCGGAGCGGTAATGCTGGAGCCTTCAGACAACGGCTTTGGCCTTGAAGATGAAGTTCTCAAAAGTGACGGTGCCGGAAGACATTTTCTCCACATGAAAGCAGGTGGTTCGTTGAAGCCACCCAGTCACCAAACCGTTGAAAACAAGGAACACTATGTATATCAGGAAGGTCAGGCTGTATTTAAAAGTGCCGTAAAAGGCATGGCTAATGTGGTGGAAGACGTGATGAAAAGAAACAACCTGACCAATGATACAGTAAACTGGCTGGTACCCCACCAGGCCAATATCCGGATCATCGAAAGTGTGGCAGGGCTGCTAAAATTTCCCATCGAAAAAGTGATGATCAACATCCAGCGATATGGAAACACCACTGCGGCTACGCTTCCTCTGTGCCTTTGGGAATGGGAACCCCTTATGAATAAAGGTGATAACATTATTCTTACCGCATTTGGCGGAGGTTTTACCTGGGGAGCAACTTACATCACCTGGGCTATTGACTGACACTACTCACAGTGCCTTAACCGATAACCATAATTTTCGGGATTCAGTATCAATGCGGAGACCTGCTATGCTTTGATCAGCATAGCAGGTAATCCCGTGTCACTAGCATGATTAATTTCAAACAATAGCCGGCAGGGGCCGCTATTCTTCCACCTGATAATCGAACGGAAGCAGCTTGGACTCTTTCACCGTGCTCAGTGTCATCAGCGTTTTCAGCCGCTCAATCTCCTCGATCTTGCTCAGTGTTTTAAACAAGAGCTGTTCGTAGGTTGGAATATCGGCACATACTATTTTCATCAAAAAGTCGGCTTCTCCGGTGATGATATAGCACTCTACTATTTCACGAATGTCGCGTACTTTTTCAAGAAAGTTGTTCAGTGCATTTTCCTTTTGCCAGGCCAGCGAAACAAGCACAAAGGTTTTTACGTGCAATCCAATGGATGTGGTATTTATATTGGCATGATAGCTTTCAATCACTCCTGATTGCTCCAGCTTTTTTACCCTTTCCAGTGTTGGCGCAGGCGATAAGCCGATGTTTTTTGACAGGTCAAGATTAGTGATCTTACTGTTTTCCTGTAAGATTTTAATGATGTGTAAATCAGTTTTATCCAATTTCATGGAGACAAAATTTTTTGTTTGATTTAAGGCCGCAAGATACGGCGAAATAAAATAATTAGCAAGCTAAACGGTAATATACCCAAAAAAAGTGTGTTAACTTAATATTAATGCCAAATTATTAGCCTATTAACACAATAAAAAAGGCCGCCCATAAAGGCAGCCTCTTATGTAATAACTCAATAAACCAATTTGTTATGGGAAAATTCCAAGTGAAATATAGTCATCCCCTACTTTCTTAATGGCATTCACAAATGCCGCAGTCCGCAGGTCATTTACTTTCTTATTGCGTTTCCATATCTCTCTGAACTGGTGGTAAGCAGTGATCATGGTTTCCTCAAGGCCTGAACGAACCAGATCTATTTCATCGGCACCGCGGAGAATTTTGCGTTCCTTAGAACCCACCGGCTTACCAACCATGCGTTCAAATATACCCACCATGTTCTCATAAGTCTGCTGATTGAAACGCTTTTCCATCCGGCCAAAACGCATGTGACTCAGGTTCTTCAACCATTCAAAGTAAGATACCGTAACACCTCCTGCATTGATATACATGTCGGGTACTACCATGATGCCCCTCTTTGACAGAATTTCATCAGCTTTGGCAGTAACCGGTCCATTGGCAGCCTCTGCAATGATCTTAGCTTTGATCTTGTCGGCATTTTCAATGGTGATCTGGTTTTCAAGAGCGGCCGGTACCAGAATATCGCATTCCAACTCCAATGCCGCTTCCCTGCTGGCCATATTAACAGCACCGGGAAAATTGAGGATTGACCCTGTTGCTTTGCGGTGTTTCGCAAGGTTCTCCACATCAATGCCTTTCTCGCTGTAAATGGCACCTTCGTACTCAGATACGGCAATGATCTTTACATCGCCTTCTACTTGAGAAATCTGGGAGGTAAAATAGCCCACATTACCAAAACCCTGTACCACCATGGTTTTGCCGGCAATGCCTTTGGTCAGCCCCAGCACTTTCATGTCTTCTTCAATGCTGCAAATCTCTCTGAGTCCGTAGAAAACACCCCGGCCGGTTGCTTCATTCCTTCCCCTAATTCCACTCTGATTAACCGGCTTACCGGTTACACAGGCTGCAGAATCAATTTCACCGTTCTTGAATGTCTGATAAGTGTCCAGTATCCATGCCATTTCGCGGGAACCGGTACCGTAATCCGGTGCCGGCACATCAATACCGGGACCAATAAAATTCTTCCGGATCAGCTCAGTGGTATACCGGCGGGTAATGCGCTGAAGCTGGCGCGTGTTGTACTGGCGGGCATCTATGCGAACACCGCCTTTGGCACCGCCAAAAGGCACATCCACAATGGCGCATTTGTAAGTCATCAGCGCAGCCAAAGCCATCACTTCGTCCTGATTTACATGTGTTGAATAGCGGATACCGCCTTTAGTAGGCAAACGGTGGTGACTGTGCTGTACCCTGTATGCTTCAATCACCTGGTACTCATTCCCAATTTTTACCGGGAAGCGCATTTGGTACACCGCGTTACACACTTTGATCTGGTTGAGCAGACCCGGTGGCAGATTGGTCAGTGCCGCCGCTTTGTCAAAATAATTCTGAACGTTTTCGTAAAAAGTCAACTCTTTAACTGCAGCCATAATTCATTTAGGTTTAATACTGCTAATAATTTTGAAAAAGCACTATTCCATCTGCTTTTCCAGATTCGAAATTCTGCGCTCAAGCATTACCAGAAACAACAGTATCCCGATAAAGACAATAGTAATGACTCCGATCACTACCCACACCTTACCGTGGCTCTGCCATAAGCTGATTTCAGCTCCCTGAGCGAGGGCAAAGTTGACCAAAAAAATTAACATTACCGTGCTGAAAATCCTTAATTTTCTCATGGTTTGATCTGATTTTCCTCATGATTTAATATCGCCTTCAAGGCTATTTTGCCTGCTGTACAACTTTGATGCAATAAGCGCTTTTAGAGTGTTGTATCGCGCCACAAGCGAAGCTATCCAATATCCAAGCAGCGTCATGCCAATGATTCCCGGATAAAAAAACATCCGCATGTTATTGTCGAGATCTTCACCTCCTAAACCGGGGTTTCCTCCGGCACCGGGGTGCAAACTGTCGGCCATGCGGGGTATGATATACAGCAAGGGGATCAGCATTACGAACGCAAACAGATTGTACACCGCACCCAGCCTTCCCTGATCACCTTTGTTCTCTACCGAAGCACGCAGTATAAAATATGCCCCGTATATCAGTAAAGCAATGGCCGTCATATTCTGCTTGATATCCCAACTCCAGTACGCACCCCAGGTATGCCTGGCCCACAGGGCTCCGGTAAGCAGACCCAGTATACCGAACAGAAAACCAACCGATGCCAGTGCTGCCGCCCGCGAATCGTGCAGTGGATTCCGGTTTAGCAGAAAACGCGTACTCTCTATGGCGCTGCCCAGCATGATAAACATCAGGGCAAACCATAGGGTAACGTGGAAATAAGTGTTGCGAATGGTTTCTGCCAGAATATTCCTGAAGGGGAATGTTATTTTTTGGGATGGCTTTTTGTTGGGCATTGTCGCTAACCAATCGGTACCCGCAATATGTGGCGAATCTACTACATGCACCACCGACAAAGCATTGGGCAGTATACTGAAACCTTCACCCTCCTGGTAAACCAGCATGTTTAAAAACCTAACGTTTGACCCGTCTTTCAATTGAGACGGAATGATGCCTTCTGCCCGTAAGCGGTGGTTGTCATCAATGTGTACCAGGTCTGCCTGCAATATATGCCCCAGGGTATCATACAACCACACTTCAACCTCGCCTCCGTCTAACAAGCGGGTGTTATAGGTGGTAATCCGCAGTTCAAATTGCTGACCGGTTTCGAGCCTGATGGGCTGAACATCAATGATGCCGGTAGACAAGGGAAAATACAGACCGCCGACAATCATGTATAAAACCAACACTGCTCCGGTCATTTTCCACCATATTCCTTTCATGCTTCAGTAGATTTTAACTTCTCCATACAAAGGGAAACAACACAAGACACATAGCCAACATCAAGAGCTGTGCTCCTGCCAGTATAAACAATTCAGGCAACACTTCACGCCAGTCAACGGGAAACATGCAAGCCGCAGTGATCCTGACCACGGCCAGCAATACCGGTATAATTACAGGGAAGCCCAGCAATGCAAGCATGGATGCCTTTTGAGTAGTTCGTGCCGACAGTGCTGAAACAAAGGTGAGTGCGGTAGCCAATGCTACAGAACCCAGCAACAGCGCAATAATGAACAATGCTGTTTGTTGCACCGGGTTGCCCAAAATTACAGACAACATGGCATAAGTGATCAGGGACAAAATAAACAGGTAAATACTGTTAAAAATGATCTTTGCGGTTACCAGCCCCTCGGGGCTGCACAAAGAGTAATAAAAAAAATACTGCCTCCCGCTTTCACTCACAAAATTCCTGTTGGTGGCATTAATTGCTGCAAACAAGGTTATGATCCAAAACAGGGCATTCCACACGTGAGGTTCTGTCTGATGAAACACCAGAAAAGCAATAAACACAGTTGAAATGGCATACAGAAACGTCCCCCCCAAAGTGTGAAACTCTTTCACCTCACGCCGCAGATCCCTGACCAGTAAAAAGTAAACCGATGAACCCATATGTGTGGTCACTAAGCTGCAAAGGTACATAATGCAGAGCGATTATGTGAAATGAAGCGATTCAATGTATCTTCGCAGCAAACGAGTTTCGGCCATGAAGAAAATTCTTATCGCTAACCGGGGCGAAATTGCCTGCCGTATTATCAGTACCGCACAAAAAATGGGGATTAAATCGGTTGCAGTCTATTCCGATGTAGACCGCAATGCTCCCCATGTGCTTATGGCGGATGAAGCCTGTGCCCTGGAAGGATTAAGCAGTGCGGAAACTTACCTCGACATGGAAAAGATTCTGGCTGCAGCTAAAAAACACGGTGCTGAAGGTATACACCCGGGGTACGGATTTTTAAGCGAGAACGCAATTTTTGCGGCAAAGGTCAAGGAACATGGGCTCATTTTTATAGGTCCCGAGCCTCATGCCATTGAAGTGATGGGCAGTAAATTGGCGGCCAAGGAAACGGTAAAACAATATGATATTCCTCTGGTGCCGGGCACAGATTTCGCCATTGACAATGTGAACGAGGCCATAGCCATTGCCGGTGAGGTGGGCTTGCCGGTGTTGATCAAGGCTTCGGCAGGCGGTGGAGGTAAAGGCATGCGGATAGTACACACACCGGAAGCCATGGAAGAAGAACTGATGGGCGCCATGCGGGAGGCCAATGCTGCTTTTGGCGACGGTGCGGTTTTTATCGAAAAGTACATTGCATCGCCCCGGCACATTGAGTTTCAGATACTTGCCGATAAGCACGGCAATATCATTCATCTGTTCGAACGCGAATGCAGTATTCAGCGGCGACATCAGAAAATAGTGGAAGAAGCCCCCGCCACCAGAATGAGTGAAGAATTGCGAAGCGAAATGGGCCGGTGCGCCGTAGATGTGGCACGTTCATGTGGCTATGTGGGGGCCGGAACTGTGGAGTTTCTTGCCGATGACAGTGGACATTTCTACTTTCTCGAAATGAATACGCGATTACAGGTGGAGCATCCGGTAACAGAGTGCATTACCGGCATAGATCTGGTTGAACAGCAAATAAGAATTGCCCGTGGAGAAGCATTGAGCATCCGACAGGAAGACCTCAGCATCAATGGCCATGCTATTGAACTGAGGGTTTATGCCGAAAATGCCTGGGATAACTTTATACCGTCCACGGGAAAGCTTTTGCGGTACAGGAAGCCTCAGGGTGAAGGTATTAGGGTAGATGACGGCGTTATGGAGGGCGGCGAAGTATCGGTTTATTACGATCCGATGTTGTCTAAGCTCATAACTTTTGCTACTACCCGCGATGAAGCTATTGTACTGATGAAAAATGCCATTGCGCAATACGACATCCGGGGCATTGAGTCAACACTGGCGTTCGGGCAGTTTGTTATGGATCACCCTGCATACAGAGATGGCAACTTTGATACGCATTTTGTTGCCAATTACTTTACTGAAGAAGCGCGAAACACCTGGGAAGCTGATATGGCTGAAGCTGCAGCAGCATTTTCTGTATGGCATTTGCGCAAGGACAAAAAAAACCTTCATCCGGCTTTTGTAAACCCGCAAAAGTCAAACTGGAAACACCGGCCAGGCAACTGATCGGGTTTCATTCAGGCGCTTAGTATTCCCTTTTCGAACTGCTTCATCCGGGTTATAGTTTTTATGGGATCGGCAGCCCTGAACACACTGCTGCCTGCCACTAACACATCGGCTCCGGCATGGAGCAATGGTGCCATATTCTGTTCACCTACCCCGCCATCAATTTCGATCAAAGCAGGGCTGTTCCGCTCTTCTATCATTTGCCGTAGTCTTTTGACTTTGTCCAGGGTGCGGTAAATGAACTTTTGACCGCCAAACCCGGGATTTACCGACATCAGGCAAACCAGATCCAGATCCTCGATAACATCGTTAAGGGAATCCACCGGTGTATGGGGGTTAAGAGCCACCCCTGCCAGTGCGCCCAGGCTTTTGATATAGTCAATTGTGCGGTGCAGATGTGTGCAAGCTTCGATATGTATGGTCAGTGTGTAAGCCCCTAAATCGCGAAATAACGACAGGTACTTTTCAGGTTCCACGATCATCAGGTGTACATCAAGGGGTTTGGTGCTGTGTTTTTGCACAGCTTCCATCACCGGTGTACCAAAACTGATATTGGGTACAAAGCGCCCGTCCATGATATCGATATGAAGCCAGTCTGCTTCAGACTCATTGATTAGCTTAACATCCCTTTCGAGATTTCCAAAATCTGCTGCCAAAAGCGATGGGGCAATCAGGTGACCGGACATGTTCAATTAATTTGTGGCAAAGATTGAAATTTATTGCTCGCCGGACAAGGTTCCTCGTTCCCTTTTCAGTTTCCTGATCTGCTCTTCCAGCTCTCTGATTTCATTTTGTAAGCGCTGCTTTTCATTCACATAACCGGTACGGGTAGCTTCTAGCTGCTCTTTTTGAAAATCCACATCGCGTTTAATACGCTCCAGCTCATAGTTGGCATTGTCGCGATAGCGTTCAATTTCTGCATCGGCAATTTGTTTTTGCCGTTGTTTTTCTTCTTCAATACGCTGTTTTTCGCGGGCAAATTCTTCCTGCATTTTTTCCCTCTCTGCCTGTAATTCCGCCTGTGCCATTTCCTTTTGACGATTAATGTCGGACTGCAACAATGACAGAGTGGAATCAGCCTGGATTCTGGCTCTTTCAATCCTGTCCCTGTTCATTTGCTCTTGCTGAGTCAGCTCCATCTCTAATCGTTCCCGTTCTCTGTTGGCCAGAGTCCGTTGGGTTTCAATTTCCTCCATGGCAGACTCTTTACTATTGGCAATATCGCGGGCATGCTTTTCCCTGAGTTCGAGTAATTCAATATTCAGGATATCTCTTTGTTCCAGGTGCTCCAGCCTGATCTTCTCCAGCTCTTTTGCTGCTTCCTGTCTGGCTTTAGCAATTCCTTCCTGCTCATATTGCCGGGCTTCGGCAATTCCGGTCCTCATTTGCCGGGTAGCCTCAGCAAGCTCATCAGCCAACTCCTGCCTGGCTGCTGCTGCATTTTCTCTGGCTGTGGCAATTTCTCTGGCTGCACTTTCACGTGCAGCAGATACATTCATAGCCAGTTCCCGTTGAATGGCTGCTTGCTCTTCTGCTGCTTTTCTACGCGCCTGTTCAATCTCTTCTTCTATCTCAGCAGACCTTCGTGCGCTGTTTTCCCGCATTTCAAGAATCCTGGCAGCCAGTTCCTCCCGGGTTTGCTGCATTTCTTCCTGAGTGGCTCTGGTTCGGGTTTGTTCCTCTTCCCGTATAGTTCTTAGGCGTTGCTCCAGGTCGGAGTGAATAGTCTGGATCCTTGTTTGCGCTTCAGTGGTGGCATTACGGATGCTCAACTGATATTCAGTTTCTGCCTGTTCCGCGCGGTTGCGTGCCTCTTCAACCCTCCTGGCCGATTCAGTCTGTGCTCTTTGTACGGCTTCAGCGGCATTTTTGCGTGCCATGGCTACTTCAGCAGCAAGATTATCAACAGCTTCCTGCTTTCGCAACTCAGTTTCCCGCACTACTTTTTGAAGCTCACTTTGTACTTCTTCAATTCTGTTTCGCGCATTGTCCCTGGCCAGCTTAACTTCCTCGGCTATTCTCTGCTTCTCGGCTTCAGCCTGGCGACGGGCTTGCTGTATTTCAAGTTGTTCGCGCTCCCTGACCTCTGCTATGGCAGAAGCGGCTATCTGACGAGCTTCCCCTACTTTGGCTCCTTCTTCCTGCCTGATTTGAGCGATGATCTCTTCTGATTTTCTTCTTTCCTCTGCCACTACTTTTCGGGCAGCCTCGATTTCCTCTACAGCCCGTTGCCTGGATTCTGCTACTTCCAATGCGAGTTTTTCCCTTTCACGGGCCCCCTGCTCCCTGATCTGAGCAATGGCCGAACTTTCTTCCTGCTCAGCCTGGGCTTTCATTTCCGCTACTCTGCGCCTTGTTTCTGCCAGTTCAAGAGCAATGCGCTCCCTTTCAAGAACCGCAGCCTCTCTGGCCTTGGCCACTTCTTCGGCGGCACCTTCCTGAGCTAACAGCACCTGCTGGGCAGCCTGTGCCCTGGCCATTTGTACATCAGATACAGATACAGTTCGTTCTTCCTTAGCTCTTTCCCGGGCTTCAGCAACGGTTGCAAGGGCTTCGCGCCGTATTTTTTCTATTTCTTCCTGTGAATTTCTGCGGGCTTCTGCCACTTCACGGGCATAGTTCTCCTTGCTCTCGTCCAGTACTTTTCTGATTTGCTGCAATTCCCGCAATGAACTTTCCCTGGCTTGCTGCACCTCTGTGGCAGATTGCTCGCGTGCCGACTGAATCTCCTGCTGAGCTCTGACTCTTGCCTCGCGAACCTCTGCCATGGAGCGCTCAATCTCTGCCCCTGCCCGCTCACGGGTCGAAACCACTTCTCTGACACTTTCTTCCCTGGCTTTTCTGATTTCTTCCTGAGCCGTTTGGCGGGCTTCCTGCACTTCTCTGGCAAACTGTGCCTTCATGGAGGCAGCATATTCCCGTGATTGCGCCACTTCCACCTCAATTTCAGCAATAATCTTTCTGGCCCTTGACTTTTCAGCTTCAATTTCATCGCGAAGCCGCTGACGGGTTTGCCTGAGCTCTGCTTCCAGATTGCGGACTTCCGGATCATCGGCTGCCGAAGCTCCCGGCTGCCTTGGTGTTGGTGAAGGGCGTGGCTGCGTTAATACGCCCGGCGATTGCTGAGCTACTCGAACTTCGGAATCGACCGGAAAATCTCTGGCTCTGTCCCTGTCAAGTGCAGCCAGAAAACACACTGCGACATTGCTGAGTTCCTGCCTTCTGTTTTCAAGTACGTTAAACTTGCGCAGATGATTATTGGCAGAACTCAGAATGTAAATAGATTCAATGGTTGAACTGGCAATCCACTGCATGGATTCCAGGTCCATCTGTACTGCATTACTGCTTAATGGCCGGCCGGCAGTCTGCGTTACTGAACCCAGTTCAAAAAACGGGAATCTTCTTCGAGTTCTGTTATCATCCAAAAGAAAAATTTCATCCCCCTGGTTGAGCTCTACTCCACCCAATGAATGGAGAACGGCCGTTACACCTCCGGTGCCGTGTCTGAATTCAATATCGTACTGATAGCCTCCACGGATAACCAGTGTAATCTGGCGGGTTCTGAGTGATTGAACGCCGGCAATCATAACGTCTTCCCTGATTTCCTGTGCACAGGCCTGACTATATACATGCTCAGGAATGAACCCATACAACAGAAAAAGCAGTACGAACTTGAACAGTATTGTTCTCATCGTTTTGTATTTGGGAACAATATAGTAAATAATAAATCTCCCACCATTATTTTATGGCTGAATTGTTTGTATTGGCCACGATTAAAATGAAAATGCCTTTAATCATTTTGACAGGAAAGCGGCTTTAAACAACGATGTGTTGCGATATTACCGGACATGAAAAGGTAATCGGCCTGCCTTTTGGCTTCAACGGAAAGCACCAGTTTTTGAGGTAACATGTTTATACCGGGAAATGCAGCACAAAAAGATATTCCAAAAAATTAACGCTCACTTTCGGCATAAACTGTACTTATTCCTTTTTTTGTCAAGCGTAAGTTTACCAAGGGGTTTGGGGTTGAGATTATCCTCCTCCTCCACCTTCCTTCTTTTCTATTTCGGCAGGTTTTTCTTCGGGTTTAACATCCCCCTGTGCCGGTCCTTCATTCAGCCAGCCTCCACGCTGCTGTGGCGGTTCCTGACTGGCAGGTGGCGGATCAGCAGGGCCTTCATTCAGCCAGCCTCCGGGTCTGGGTTGCTCCTGTACCGGCGTTTGCGGAGTAACAGGTTCACCTTGAGTTTCGCTTTCAGGGGCATCGGCAGGTCGGGCTTCAAGGAAAAATTCATCCGGTATAGTTTCACCGTCCTGCTCCATATCCTCTATCACTTCGAGCTCGCGCTGAATCCGGTCCATTTCTGCATCGCGGATATCTCTGGGTGCTTCCATTCGGCGCACAAAAAAGTTAACCTGACGAGCCTGAGCAGGGATGATCTCAACATGCTCTCCATCAGGCATTTTCACAAACCGCTCATTCCTTCTCAGGTTTTCGATAATCTCATTGATCTCGCTGTTGCTTGAATGAACCCTGAGCACCCTGTTTTTGGCATAGTTGAAATAATATGTAGTGCCGCCCGGAGAAATGATGTACAATGTCATTTCGTCCCTTCCGTTTCTGGGCTCAGAAATCTCAAAATACCCCCGTATGTATTTGTTCAGAGGCTTGTCGCCCAGGTAGGCAATTCCCATTTCTCCGCCGGTATTGACCAGCGACTGAAATGAAGGATCCCACTCCATCTGAATATGGCTGATGACCATGCGTTGTGCCGGACGGCGGGGATAAATGATTCTTCCGGTAAACTCCAGTTCGTCGTTTACCCTGGCCAGCGTTCTTTCATCACTGATCAGCCGCTGAAGTGCAGTTTTTACATGCGGAAGCCTCCGGTAGTGAATGTCCCTGGCTGAAAACATGTTGGAGTTGATCTCATTGGCCATCATATCCCATACCCTGTCAGGAACCACAAAGTTTAATGCCATAAACATATCGAGAGAATGCATGGCCGTATCCAGGCGGAATATGCCCTCGGCATAATTATCCAGCTCAACATAGGGTAAATCCTGCCCCACACTGATCTCTCCGCTGAGGTCAATAAAGGCCAGTTTATCATACAATGACATGGCATTGCCTTTTTGGCCGCCTGTGGCCGTAAAAATCGAATCTGTTACATGATAAGCATCTTCTTCAGGGTCATAACGAAGTGTACCCCGGATATCCAGTAAAACTCTGTCACGGCGGCTGAAAGGCATATTCATGATGAGCGGATACAGGGTAGATCTTTCTCTGTCGACCCGCAATCCGGAATACACAGGATGCTGGTCCTCCGTTTGTGAACGGTTAAAGTGTATCACCACATCATTGCGGTCAATATCGGCATCAATGTGAAACCAGTGCAAACGCGGCAAAGAAGTAGATCTCAGCCGGGCATAGCCTTCAAAGCGAAGATCCTTACTGTAGGCATCGAGGTGTATATTGCCCCTGAAATTGATTCCCGGATCTATCAGGAACTCGTCAGCTTCTTTAACTACACCAGAGCCTTGGGTAGAAACATATTCAAAGTCTGTAGAACGCCTAACACGGCCTTCGATATCACTGAAAAAAATGTTCTGCATACGCCCGTTCACTTCATAGGCATAATCACCCTGCGCCCGGTACTGATTCTTTCCGTAAATATTGACTGTGGCATTTTCAATAGTGTGATTCTCGTTGACAGTACTGGCAACAATCACGGCATTTTCCAGCGTTTGGATCTTTGCATCGCCTTCTACATAAACCAGACCTCCTTCAGGATATACCCATGCATCACCGGTGAGTATCCGATCAACACCCTGAACCGAAAGCAGGTTATCAGCCAGAGTATAAGCTGCAGCCGTGCCACTGAAGCTGAGGCTGTCCTGACCGGGACGTACCGAAATAAAGTCTGCTTTAGTACCCGGATCAGATTTAAAATTGACCGCGCGGGCTGCCATATCCCAGTGAAACTCATTGATGGATGTCATGTACTGGATATAGGGCAAATGGGTAGATGCATCGGCAGTATTGGACCTGAAGGTAGCAGTCTGTTCATCCACATCAATCATGGCAGATGCATTATCAGAACTCAGTGCAAAAAGTTCTTCATCGCCTGCTTTGATATTAACGCGTGCCGTATCGGACATTACACGACCTGCGCCGAATTTCATATTTTCGGCAATCAACTGACCATCGGCCCAGTCAAAAGTCCCCTTACCGTGAAGGGTGTGATTATGCAGTACAATTTCCGGATCCATGGTATAAGACCCGTCGAACATCCGGAAAGGATTATCGGGCTCAGCAAATACATAGAGACTGTCTTGTCTGGGTCGCCACATAACGGATACATTCTGACCCAGAACATATGGCAGTTCTACACCGGCTTTTCTCACTTCTTCCAACTCAAAGGTCTCCGCTGTAGCCGTTGTTTCTCGGGGAGTAAATTTAAAGTCGCGGCTATCTATGGACGTGTACTGCAAAGCAAGATTTCCGTCACCCTGGAGACCGCTTCCCGAAAGTTTGAGCTCATTGGTAAATGTACCCTGATTGCCGTAAATCTCAAGTCCTTCGTCCGGAGTCTGATAGGTAAAACCCAGCGATTGATCTTCTTCCATGATGCGAAGCGTTTCATCAATATCAGGAAAAACTCCTCCCGATACCAATGTTCCGGGAAACTGAACTGACTCAGCAGTCAAATTATTCAGGTTTTCCAGTACAAAAGGCTCTACATGAAAATAAAACTCGGATCGTGGATAGGCACTTGTACTGTCATCCGTTCCATAATATACTTTGGAAGGCGTGGCAGCTCTCACCAGAGGGAACATCTGGATTTCCCTGCGACCGGATTTGTTGGCAGGAGCATCAATCATGAGCACCCCACCAAAGTCCTCAATGGCCGTAGTCAGTGGTGAAATGAACGGAGTACCGTCATGATCGAACTTGCCGGTGGGTATGTTAATCCTGAATGTATTGACACTGTCAAACTCCACGAAAAAACGATCGTAACTAAAGCGGAAATCCGTTCCTGCCAGTTCTCCGTATCCCGCCAGAATTAAGCCCTCAAACTCCATATTCCTGTTTTCAAACATGGTCACTTTACCGTCAAGCGGACGCAGGCCAACCTGCCTGGGGCGGGAAAAAACCACCGATGACAATCCCTGTATCTCCAGACTCTGCCTGCTGAGGTCAATCACGGCATTCATGGGCGTTTTGTCACTGTCACTTTCAAACTTGAGGTAATCGTAATCTGTTTTACCGGTAAATGCATTGGCATAGTGAAAAACCTTGTCAAATACTTCCACCATGCGGGTATCGGGGTCATAATGTATAAATCCATTGGCCATTAACTCAACCAACAGCGGTACTACAGTTTCCGTTTGGAAGCGGGGATCAATAATTTTGGCAAAATCATCCGAATGCATGCGGCGAATGTTATTTGTTTCACAATACACTTTGATTTTGGCCAGACTGTTGGTGGATGCAATGGATTGGAACGAATGGTACACCGCCGGATCGTAAAAGTCAAAGCTTTCAAAATAAGCATTCTTCCGGTTGATCAGCGGAATGGTGTGTTGTTTTCCTACGACCAGACTGTCAGTTCCTACAACCCATTCAATGTTCTCTGCATCTATCAGCACCTTGCGGTATGAATCAAAGAAGGGATTTTTGCCCAGACCACGGTCTCCCCTTTCCAATTGAAGGGTTTGCGAAGGAATGTTGTATCTGAAGTTGACCGAAGGGTGTGTAATGGAATCGTGATCAAAATACAATGCCACGCTCACATTGGTTCCGCCTAATCGCTCGCCCTGCCGAATAGAAAAAGTTCGGGAAGTGGCGCGAAGTCTTAGTTCATTTTGTCGGGTATAAAACAACACCTCTGCTGGCTGTTGACCGGTTCCCGAGCCTTCCACCTGGGTTCCCCGCAAAATAAATCCGCCGCGATAATGAATACCCGGGCCAATTTTATCTTCAATTTCGAGGACATTTTCATAAGAGTAAAACCGGGGGTAGGCTGCTGCCTGTTGCCCGGATTCATAAACCACACGCTCTTCGACGTCACCCAGAACCGTCTCATTGCCAAAAAGTGACGGATAATTCAATCTGGCATTGGCTATTCTGAAAGTACTGCGGCCTAAATTCAGTGTAAAAGTATCGAGTTCGCAGTACACTTTTTCATCCAATTCGTGTCGGTCCCATCTTATTTGTCCGCCTTCTCCCTGCCATATCCCGGCCACAGGGTCAAGGATACCCCTTGTTCCGAAAATAGCCGTGGAATCGTCACGGCGACGTGCAACGAGATCAGTTTCAGGATATACAAACCAGGGTTGCTCATCCTGCCAAATCAGTTCAAACTGTTGGCTTCGCGTGTACCAGTTCGTAGTAGACCCCTGATGTATGCGTTGATTGCTGAATATTCCGGCACCTGCTTTGAGCAGGTTGTTGAGATGGAAAAGATGCCTGCGACTCAGGCCCTTGGTAAAACTGTTGATGGCAGTGTGCCAATTAAAAAACAACTCATCATGAATGTTATTCTCATTGAGCGCAAACAACCCGTCAAGGTAGGCTTCATAATACTCGTAATTAAGATTCTGCTTGTGGAACAAATTGAGAATGGCCACCACAGTATCAGTTCGTTCCGGAGTGAGCAGGCTTTTCTTAAGGTGGTCATCCAGCTTTCGGGTATAAGATCTGGCATCACGTCGCAGTGAAATATTCAACGCTTCTTCAAGCTGACTGACTATATGCGAAGCATCGCCCGAAAAGAAACCGGGTTCCGGTTCATTCTGAGCAGCAGAATCGAATGGAAGCAATATTAAGATTGCCAGTAAAACCGTCAAGCCGGTAATGGCCCTGCTTAAATGACTTATTTTATTATTCACAGTTACAATAGGGTTTTATTAAATAAAGCGGCAATCCACTTGTTCTTTCGCCATATTTCTGCAAGCATAAAGCCTTGTTTGGCAGCTATCGTTGCAAGCTCCTCTCCGTCACTGACCAGAATTCCCGACACCAGCATCGAACCACCCACATTCAACGTATTATACAACACCGGGAGAGAACTAACGATCACATTTTTTTGAATATTGGCCAGTATGACATCAAAGTTCTCGCTTTCAACTGTGCTGATC
>JBJHCA010000041.1:0-27973 GCA_050485785.1 Saprospiraceae bacterium
TTGTTATCCTGCTTGTTGTAGTTCCCCTCAAAGGAGGAGAAATTAAAAGGCTTGTAGTTGATTCCGGATTATTTCCGCAATTGCAAAGCGAAAATTGTTAAGCCAATGTAGCTCAGGGGTAGAGCACTTCCATGGTAAGGAAGGGGTCGTAGGTTCAATTCCTATCATTGGCTCGCAACAATCGCAATATATTTTTAACGGATTGTCTCATTTAAAAACTTGTTTAACCAATGGCAAAGGAAACTTTTCAGCGTACGAAACCCCATTTGAATATCGGTACCATTGGTCACGTTGACCACGGTAAAACTACGCTTACAGCTGCTATTACCAGTGTTCTGGCCCAGGATGGCTATGCAAAGGTAATGTCGTATGACGCAATTGATGCCGCTCCCGAAGAGAAAGAGCGCGGTATTACTATTAACACGGCTCACGTAGAGTACGAAACCAAAAATCGTCACTACGCACACGTTGACTGTCCGGGTCACGCCGACTACGTAAAAAACATGGTTACGGGTGCAGCTCAGATGGACGGTGCTATTCTGGTAGTTGCTGCAACCGACGGTCCTATGCCCCAAACGCGTGAACACATTCTTCTGGCTCGCCAGGTTGGTGTACCCAGCATTGTTGTTTTCATGAACAAGGTTGACCTTGTGGATGATGAAGAAATGCTTGAGCTTGTTGAAATGGAAGTGCGTGAACTGCTTGATTCATATGAATTCCCCGGCGACACAATCAGTATCATCAAAGGTTCTGCACTGAAAGCCCTGGAAGGAGATGCAACAGCTGTACAGGCTGTCCGCGATTTGATGGAAGCCTGTGACAATGATATTGCCGAGCCTGAGCGTCTGATCGATCAGCCATTCCTGATGCCGATAGAAGATGTATTCTCTATAACCGGACGCGGTACTGTGGCAACCGGAAGAATTGAGCGTGGTGTTATCAATGTGGGAGATGCTGTGGAGATTATTGGCTTTGTGGAAAAACCTCTTACCTCTACTGTTACCGGTGTTGAAATGTTCCGCAAACTTCTTTCACGCGGTGAGGCCGGTGATAATGCAGGTATCCTCCTTCGTGGAATTGACAAAAACGCCATTCGCAGAGGCATGGTAATTTGCAAACCCGGCTCAGTAACTCCTCACACAGAATTCAAATGTGAGGTATACGTACTGGGTAAAGATGAAGGTGGACGTCACACGCCGTTCTTCAACGGTTACCGTCCTCAGTTCTACTTCAGAACTACTGATGTAACCGGAGATTGTACGCTGCCTAATGGTGTGGAAATGGTTATGCCCGGCGATAACGTTTCGCTGAGCGTAAAACTGATCAGCCCCATTGCGATGGAGAAAGGTCTTCGCTTTGCGATTCGTGAAGGCGGACGTACGGTTGGTGCAGGTCAGGTAACTGAAATCATCAAATAATTAAAGTCTTTGAGGACTTTAATTGGTCAAACAATAAATGGTACTAAGCACCCTGGTTTTCCGGGGTGCTTATGCCGCTTTATACGGGCATAGCTCAACTGGCAGAGCGACGGTCTCCAAAACCGTAGGTTGGGGGTTCAAGTCCTCCTGCCCGTGCAAAATTTAACTTATGAATCAAATCATAGCTTACGCCAAGGAAAGTTATTCTGAACTGGCTCATAAAGTTACCTGGCCTACATGGGCAAAATTACAAAGCAGTACAGTGCTTGTATTGGTAGCGTCATTGCTTATTGCAGCCTTAATTTTTGTAATGGATGCAATCAGTAAAGGGCTATTGGAGCTTCTGATCTATGGAAAACCTGTTTAACCGAAGATCCAATTAATATACAATGACTGTTACAGAAGAAAAGAGATGGTACAGCCTGAGGGTAATTTCGGGCAAGGAGAAGCAGATCAAGGAAAGAATTGATCTTGAAATTGAACGTTCCGGTTGGAAAGACTTTGTGACTCACGTCCTGGTGCCAACCGAAAAGGTATATAAAATACGCGGTGGTAAAAAGGTGAAGCTTGAGCGCAATATTCTTCCCGGTTACATTTTGATCGAGGCCTTTCCTTCAAAATTAAGCGGTGAAATTATTCAGGCTATATCCAATGTGCCCAATGTAATGCACTTCCTCGGTAAGACTCAACCTATTCCTATGAGAAAGTCTGAAGCTAACAGGCTTCTCGGCAAAGTGGATGAAAGCCAGGAAGAGGGTGAAATGATCATTGAACCTTTTTTGGTTGGTGAAACAGTTAAAATTATTGACGGCCCTTTTACTGAATTTATAGGTGACGTACAGGAAGTGAACGAAGAGAAGAAAAAATTAAAAGTGATTGTTAAAATTTTTGGACGCGGTACAGAAGTTGAGCTGAGTTTTATGCAAGTTGAAAAGCAGGCTTAATTCCGATTCCGGTCTTATTGGTTAAATTGAAACACTATGGCAAAGGAAATTACAGGCTTTGTGAAATTGCAGGTAAAAGGCGGACAAGCTAATCCTGCTCCTCCAGTTGGACCGGCATTGGGTTCAAAAGGTGTAAATATCATGGAGTTCTGCAAACGGTTTAATGCAGCTACCCAGGAAAAGATGGGCCAGCTTCTTCCGGTTGTTATCTCTGTATATAAAGATAAGTCGTTTGATTTTATCATTAAAACACCCCCTGCCGCCGCACAACTTCTTGAAGCTGCCAAGGTAAAAAGTGGGTCCAGTGAATCCAACAGGAATAAAATTGGCTCTGTAACCTGGGATCAGGTAAGAGCCATTGCTGAAAATAAAATGTCAGATCTCAACTGCTTCAGTGTTGAATCGGGTATGCGTATGGTAGCCGGTACAGCAAGAAGCATGGGTATCACTATAGAAGGTAATGCTCCATGGGCATCTGAAAACTAGTACAACAATTTTTTTAACCCAGGGAGTTGCTTTCCGCAACGTATTAACCTGAATCACTGGTGCAATTAAAATCCAGGTGACTAAATCGGAAAAAATGGCAAGAGTATCAAAAAAGCGAAAAAGTGTCAATGCAAAGGTAGACAGCACTAAGCTCTACCCTCTTCTTGATGCAATGACACTGGTGAAGGAAGTTAACACCACAAAGTTTGACGCATCAGTGGATTTACATGTAAGACTCGGTGTAGACCCGCGTAAACCTGATCAGGCCCTTCGCGGTACTGTTTCCTTACCTCATGGTACAGGAAAAACCAAACGAGTGCTTGTATTTTGCACACCGGATAAAGAAGATGAAGCCAGAAATGCCGGAGCAGACTTCGTGGGGCTCGACGATCTGATGGAAAAGATCAACGGTGGCTGGACTGACTTTGATGTTGTTATAGCAACACCTACAGTGATGGCAAAAGTTGGTAGGCTGGGACGCGTATTAGGCCCTCGCGGTTTGATGCCAAACCCTAAAACCGGTACAGTAACTATGGATGTGGCTTCTGCAGTGGAAGAAGTGAAAAAAGGTAAAATCGCTTTTCGCGTTGACAAATATGGCATCATCCATGCATCTGTAGGACGTGTATCATTTACTCCTGAAATGCTTCAGGATAATGCGCATGAGCTAGTTACTACCTTGATTAAGATGAAGCCTGCCGCGGCAAAAGGCACCTATCTAAAATCGGTTACTGTTGCCAGCACCATGAGCCCAGGCATTAAAGTTGACTCAAAGCCACTGAGGTAATCACCGGTACTTTGATTCGAAACCTTTCTTAAGTCCCAGTCAAACTCATTATCATGACAAAAAATGAAAAAACAGCCATCATAGAAGCATTGGCTGAAAAATTTACCCATACAGAGTATTTCTATATCACTGACTCTTCTACCCTTTCCGTTGAGGACACCAACAAATTGCGCCGTTTGTGCCATGAAAAAGGAGTTGAAATGAAGGTGTTAAAAAACACTCTTGTAAAAAAAGCCCTTGAGCGTTTGAGCGAAGATGGTCGCTATGACGGCATCATCGAAAGCCTTAAGGGACCTACAGCAGTAATGTTTACAACCACTGCCAACACACCTGCCAAGTTGATAAAGGAGTTCAGAAAGACACATGAGCGTCCTCTTCTCAAAGCAGCATACATCGACAGTGGTATTTTTATTGGAGATGATACTCTGGAAGAACTCACCAAACTCAAGTCTAAAGAAGAGCTTCTTGGAGAGATCATCGGATTACTGCAATCTCCAATAAAGAATGTTGTTGGAGCACTGCAGTCAGGTGGACACAAAGTTTCGGGAATACTCGAAACACTTTCAAATCGCGAATCATAGTTCGCGAGTTAACAATCAGGTTGGCTTCCAAGCATAACGCCTCCATATATTGAATCATTTAAGTAAAAAACATTATCATGGCGGATTTAAATCAATTAGCAGAACAGTTAGTAAACCTTACCGTTAAGGATGTTAACGAGTTAGCTAAAATTCTCAAAGACGAATACGGCATTGAGCCGGCTGCAGCTGCAGCACCTGTTATGATGGCTTCAGCCGGGGGTGATGCTCCTGCTGCTGCTGAAAAAACAGAGTTTGATGTAGTTCTTACATCAGCGGGTTCAGCAAAGCTTGCCGTAGTAAAAGAAGTTAAGAATCTTTTAGGTCTTGGTCTTAAAGAGGCTAAAGACTTAGTTGATGGTGCTCCAAGCACTCTCAAGGAAGCGTTGTCTAAAGACGAAGCCGAAAAGATCAAAGCTTCACTCGAAGAAGCAGGTGCATCTGTAGAACTAAAGTAAGCGTCCTGATCATATGATGGAAAGACGCTGTGTGCGGAGTACTCCGTACTGATGTTTTCTTTTTAAGGCTTAGCCGGAATACGGCTAAGCCTTAACCTGTTTGTATTCCAATTTACTGCAATAGCAAAGGCATTGCATTTTTTAATCATCTAAATTACTGGCATTCATGGCTTCAAGCAGTTTAGCAAAAGACATGCAAATCAGCGATCATCGCTATCGGTTTGGCCGGATTAAACTACAGTCTGAATACCCGGACTTACTGGAAATCCAGCTCAAATCTTTTCAAGAATTTTTTCAACTAGAAACCACCCCTGAGAATAGAGCTGATGAAGGCCTGTTCAAAGTATTTCAGGAGAACTTCCCGATTTCCGATGCCAGAAACATTTTTGTGCTGGAGTTCCTCGATTATTTTGTGGATCCTCCAAGATATACGGTTGAGGAATGTATGCAACGCGGGCTTACATACAGTGTCCCGTTAAAAGCAAAGCTAAGACTATCATGTAACGACGAGGAACACGTTGATTTTCAGACCATCGTACAAGATGTATTTTTGGGTAATATTCCATATATGACCCCAAAAGGTACATTTGTAATCAACGGGGCTGAAAGGGTAATTGTGACTCAGTTGCATCGTTCCCCGGGGGTCTTCTTCGGTCAAAGCTTCCATCCCAACGGAACTAAAATATACTCTGCCAGGGTGATTCCTTTTAAAGGTGCCTGGATGGAGTTCGCTACCGACATTAACAACGTTATGTACGCATACATCGACCGGAAGAAGAAGTTCCCGGTCACTACATTAATGCGTGCTATCGGATACGATACTGACAGAGAGATTCTTCACTTGTTTGACCTGGCCGAAGAGATAAAGGTTAATAAGAAAAACCTGAAAAGTGCAGTAGGTCGTAAACTTGCCGCACGTGTTCTACGCAGCTGGAATGAAGACTTTGTGGATGAGGATACGGGCGAATTGGTAACCATTACCCGTAATGAGATTATCCTTGAGCGGGATACAATTATTGCTGAAGAACACGCTGAACTCATACTGGATACCGGAATCGAAACCATCATTCTACAGCGTGAAGATGTGGAAGAGGATTACAGTATCATTTACAATACACTGCAAAAAGATCCCTCTTCTTCCGAACAAGAGGCAGTACAGTATATTTATCGCCAACTCCGTGGTGCAGAACCACCTGATGAAGAAACAGCCAGAGGCATTATTGATAAGCTTTTCTTTTCCGACAAGAGATATGACTTAGGCGAAGTTGGCAGATATAAAATTAATAGGAAACTTAAATCCAATACGGATGAGAGTATCCGTGTGCTTACCAAGGATGACATTATTCTGATTGTTAAGTACCTGGTAAGTCTGATGAATCAAAAGGCTGAAATTGATGACATTGACCACCTGAGCAATCGCAGAGTTCGAACAGTTGGTGAGCAGCTCTATGCTCAGTTTGGAGTCGGTTTAGCAAGAATGGCCAGAACCATCAGAGAGCGTATGAACGTCCGGGATAATGAGGTATTTACTCCTGTTGACCTGATCAATGCCAGAACCTTATCATCTGTTATCAACTCGTTTTTCGGTACAAGTCAGCTTTCTCAGTTTCTGGATCAAACCAACCCTTTGTCAGAAATTACGCATAAGCGTAGAATATCTGCACTGGGACCCGGTGGATTGTCGAGGGAGAGAGCAGGTTTTGAAGTGAGGGATGTTCACTACTCTCATTATGGACGACTGTGTACCATTGAAACCCCTGAAGGCCCGAATATCGGGTTGATCTCCACACTATGTGTACATGCCAAGGTTAACAAAATGGGATTCCTCGAAACGCCTTATCGAAAAGTTATCGAAGGAAAAGTTGCCCTGGAAACAAAACCCGAGTTTTTATCTGCAGAAATGGAGGATTACAAGACCATTGCTCAGGCCAATGCGGAAGTCAACGACAAGGGTGATTTTGTGGGTGACAGAATTAAATGCAGAAACCACGGAGATTTTCCGGTATTGGCACCTGATGAGATAGAATACATGGATGTTGCTCCAAACCAGATTGTTGGAGTTTCAGCATCTATGATCCCGTTTTTGGAAAATGATGATGCCAACCGGGCTTTGATGGGATCAAACATGCAACGCCAGGCGGTACCGCTGGTTCGTCCGCAATCTCCAATTGTGGGTACAGGTCTTGAAGGTAAAGTGGCCCGTGATTCCAGAATGTTGATCAATGCTGAAGGCGAAGGAGTGGTTGAGTATGTTGATGCCAACAAAATTGTTATCAAATATGACAGGTCTGAGGAAGACCAGCTGGTTTCTTTTGAGGATAGCACCAAAACCTACTACCTGACTAAGTTTCAACGAACTAATCAGGGTACAAGCATAAACCTTAAGCCTATTGTGCGGAAAGGTGACAGGGTTTCTCATGGTGATATTTTATGCGAAGGATATGCAACTCAACGTGGTGAACTGGCACTGGGGCAGAACCTGAAGGTGGCATTTATGCCCTGGAAGGGATACAACTTTGAAGATGCAATTGTAATCTCCGATCGAGTGGTTCGGGAGGACGTTTTCACTTCTATCCATATCGAACACTTTGAACTGGATGTAAGAGATACGAAACTGGGTGAAGAAGAGCTGACCAACGATATTCCCAACGTGAGTGAAGAGGCTACAAAAGACCTTGACGAAAACGGAATCATCAGAATTGGTGCCTTGGTTCAGGAAGGCGATATCCTTATAGGAAAAATTACACCCAAAGGTGAAACGGATCCTACTCCTGAAGAGAAACTGCTGCGCGCAATTTTCGGTGAAAAAGCCGGTGATGTTAAAGATGCATCTTTAAAAGCACCTCCGTCAACTACTGGTATTATTATTGACAAAAAGCTTTTTGCACGCGCCAAGAAGGATAAAGTTCAAAAAGCTCATGAGAAAGAATTGCTACTTAACCTGGAAGACAGCCACAAAACAGCTGTCAACGACCTGAGAACAATTTTGGTTGATAAACTTTCCGTTTTGGTCAAAGGGAAAGTCTCTAACGGCATTAAGAGCATCTACAATGATGAAATGGTTCCTAAAGGCACTAAGTTCACTCAAAAACTACTCAAAGAGCTCGACTATTCAGTAGTAGACTACTATGGATGGACATCGGAAGACGGTGTTAACAAATTAATAGCACGCCTGCTGCACAATTTCTCCATCAAGATGAATGAGGAAATTGGTCGCTACAAACGTGAGAAGTTTAATATTTCAATCGGAGATGAACTGCCGGCCGGAGTTCTGAAGCTGGCCAAGGTTTACCTTGCTAAAAAGCGTAAACTCAAGGTAGGTGACAAACTTGCCGGTCGTCACGGTAACAAGGGTATAGTTTCTAAAATAGTCAGGCAGGAGGATATGCCATTCCTCGATGACGGAACACCTGTTGACATTGTATTGAATCCGCTTGGTGTACCATCGAGGATGAACCTTGGACAGATTTTTGAAACTGTTTTGGGCTGGGCCGGTGAAAAACTGAATATGAAGTTTTCCACCCCGATCTTTGACGGAGCAAAAGAAGATGAAATCGAGCAATTTGTGAAAAAAGCCGGTTTGCCGGAGTTTGGTCAGACATATCTGTTTGACGGTGAAACAGGTGACAGGTTCCATCAGCAGGCTACCGTTGGAATTATCTACATGTTGAAGCTTAGCCACATGGTTGACGACAAAATGCATGCTCGCTCCATTGGTCCATACTCATTGATTACGCAACAACCACTTGGTGGTAAGGCACAGTTTGGTGGGCAGCGTTTTGGAGAAATGGAAGTATGGGCGCTCGAAGCATTTGGTGCTTCCAATATCCTCAGAGAGCTTTTGACTATTAAATCAGATGATATTAACGGTAGAGCAAAAGCTTACGAGGCTATTGTAAAAGGTGACAACCTGCCTGAGCCCAGTATTCCGGAATCATTTAATGTATTGGTTCATGAGCTGAGAGGCCTTGCCCTGGATGTAAAGTTTGATTAAGCAGACCAATCTAAAATCGAAATTGACTTATGCCATTTGTAAAAAATCAAAAGATAAAATCCAGCTTTGACAGGATAACAATTTGTTTGTCATCCCCCGATACAATTCTGGAGCGCTCTTACGGTGAGGTACTCAAACCGGAAACTATCAATTACCGCTCATACAAACCCGAAAGAGACGGCCTTTTCTGTGAAAGAATTTTCGGTCCCGTGAAAGATTATGAGTGCTTCTGCGGAAAGTATAAGCGGATAAGATATAAGGGGATTGTTTGTGATCGCTGTGGTGTTGAAGTAACAGAAAAGAAAGTACGCCGCGAACGTATGGGTCATATTAAACTCGTGGTTCCGGTAGTGCATATCTGGTATTTCAAGTCCCTTCCCAACAAGATCGGATACCTGTTAGGCCTGTCTTCCAAGAAACTTGAAAGCATTGTGTATTACGAGCGCTTTGTTGTGATCAACCCCGGAATCAAAGCTGAGGATGGATTGGAGCCACTTGAGTTATTGACTGAGGAAGAATACCTCGACATCATCGAGACACTGCCTGAAGGTAATCAAATGCTTGACGACTCAGATCCGCAGAAGTTTGTTGCCAAAATGGGTGCCGATGCAGTAAAAGACCTGCTGGCTAACCTGGATCTCGAGAGCTTGTCCGCCTCACTGAGACATCAGGCCGCTAATGAAACTTCTCAGCAGAGAAAATCTGAGGCTTTAAAAAGACTTCGCGTGGTTGAAGCCTTCAGAGATGGTCAGAAGCGTGTTGAAAACAGGCCTGAATGGATGATCATTCAGTACCTGCCAGTCATTCCGCCGGAATTGCGTCCACTGGTCCCACTGGATGGTGGCCGTTTTGCCAGTTCTGACCTCAATGATCTGTACAGAAGGGTCATCATCAGAAACAACCGCCTCAAAAGGCTTTTAGAAATTAAAGCCCCAGAAGTAATTCTCCGCAATGAGAAAAGAATGCTTCAGGAGGCAGTTGACTCTTTGTTTGACAATTCACGAAAGTCAAATGCGGTAAAAGCTGAAGGTGGTCGGGCACTTAAATCACTAAGTGATATTCTTAAAGGTAAACAAGGTCGTTTCCGACAAAACCTGTTGGGTAAACGCGTTGACTATTCTGGTCGTTCAGTGATCGTAGTAGGTCCGGAACTCAAACTACACGAATGCGGTATACCAAAAGGTATGGCTGCAGAGCTGTTTAAGCCTTTTGTTATCCGAAAGCTCATTGAACGCGGTATTGTAAAAACCGTAAAATCAGCCAAGAAACTTGTTGACAGAAAGGACCCTGTTATTTGGGAAATACTGGAGAATGTGCTCAAAGGGCACCCCGTCATGCTAAACCGGGCTCCAACTCTTCACCGTCTTTCCATTCAGTCGTTTCAACCGATACTTGTTGAAGGAAAGGCAATTCAGCTGCATCCTCTTGTTTGTACAGCATTTAATGCTGACTTTGACGGTGATCAGATGGCGGTGCATGTACCCTTAAGTCATGCTGCCATCCTCGAAGCTCAGGTGTTAATGCTGGCTTCACACAACATGTTGAACCCACAAAATGGTACTCCTATTACACTGCCTTCACAGGATATGGTTCTCGGCCTTTACTATATTACTAAAGGTAAAAAATCGACTGATGAAATCAAGGTGAAAGGGGAAGGACTCAGGTTTTATTCGCCTGAGGAAGTGATCATTGCTTACAATGAAGGTGCAGTTGACCTGCATGCATTTATCAAGGTAAGGGCTCTGGTTGAGGAAGCAGATGGCAAGCTGAGCAGAAAATTGATTGAAACCACTGTTGGCCGGGTAATTTTCAATCAGGCAGTACCTGAAAATGTTCACTTTATTAATACCCTGCTTACAAAAGGTAACCTACGTAAAGTGATCAGCGATATATTGACACGAACCAATCTTGAAGCTACTGCCCGGATGCTGGACAACATAAAAGACATGGGATTCCTTTGGGCGTTTAAAGGTGGTTTGTCCTTTAATATCGGTGACTTGCTCAAACCGTCCAACAAAGAGGATATCCTCGAACAGGCTCAATCTGAAGTTGATGAAGTTTGGGAAAATTATAACTACGGTTTCATTACCAATAATGAGCGCTATAACCAGATTATTGACAAATGGACCAGTGCGGATAACATCATTACCGACACACTCATGCGTGAGTTAGCCGCTCATCGCCAGGGTTTTAACTCTGTTTATATGATGCTGGATTCCGGTGCGAGGGGCTCAAAGCAGCAAATCAAGCAGCTTTGTGGGTTGAGAGGGTTGATGGCAAAACCAAGAAAATCCGGTGATACCGGTGCAGCAATTATCGAGAATCCCATCCTTTCCAATTTCAAAAATGGTCTTTCCGTACTTGAGTATTTTATTTCAACGCACGGTGCCAGAAAAGGTCTTGCCGATACCGCACTTAAAACCGCAGATGCAGGGTACCTTACGCGACGCCTGGTAGACGTAGCACAGGATGTAGTGATTATAGAGGAAGACTGCCATACTCTGCGCGGTGTTGAAATGACTGCACTTAGAGATCGTAATGACGATATTATGCAATCTCTTTCTGACCGGATTGTTGGTAGATACGCACTGGAAGATGTTATACATCCTGAAACCGGAGACATCCTGGTGGAAGGAGCCGCCTACATCGATGAGTTTAAGGCTGCAGCCATTGAAAAGGCTGAAATTGAAACCGTAACCGTAAGGTCAGTTCTGACTTGTGAAACCAGGAGAGGGGTTTGCAAAAAATGCTATGGAAAAAACCTGGCAACAGGCCGTATAACGGAAACCGGAGATGCAGTGGGCATAATTGCCGCACAATCGATTGGAGAGCCCGGTACTCAGCTTACACTTCGTACATTCCACGTAGGGGGTATTGCTTCTCACAGTAAAACAGAATCTGAACTGGTAGTTAAATTCAATGGTGTTATTGAATTTGATGGTCTGAGGTCAGTGAAATACAATAAGGAAGATGGTACACCTACCGAAGTAGTATTGGCAAGAACGGCTGAAGTTAGGATTAAGGATGAAAAAACAGGCCGTATTCTGACATCCAATCACCTTCCCTACGGATCTACTTTGTTTGTAAAAGACGGTCAAAAAGTAACCAAAGGCGATGTGATATGTCATTGGGATCCATACAACGCGGTTATTATTTCTGAATTTGAAGGAATTGTAAAATACGATTCTATCGAAGAAGGTATTACCTACCGCGAAGAGCTTGATGACCAGACCGGTTACAAAGAGAAGGTAATTATTGAAGCACCCAGAAGGAAGAAAATCCCAACGCTGATTATTACTGACGCAAACGGAGACGAACTGAAATCCTATAACCTTCCGGTAGGATCATACCTCACTGTTGACGAAGGGCAGGATGTGACAACTGGCCAGCAATTGGCCAAAATTCCCAGAAAACTAGGGAAAATCCAGGATATTACCGGTGGTCTACCCAGGGTAACTGAACTTTTCGAAGCCCGTAATCCATCCAATCCAGCCGTTACCTCTGAAATTGACGGCATTATCAGCTTTGGCAAAATCAAACGAGGTAACCGCGAAATCGTTGTTACCAGCAAGGATGGCCAAATCCGGAAATACCTGATAGGGCTTTCAAAACACATACTGGTACAGGAAGGTGACTTTGTGAGGGCCGGAACACCATTAAGTGACGGTGCTATTGCTCCCAAAGACATCCTCAATATCAAAGGACCTTTTGCTGTTCAGGAATACCTTGTACAAGGTGTACAGGATGTTTATCGTTCGCAGGGTATTGGTATTAATGATAAGCACATTGAAGTAATCGTGCGGCAGATGATGCGCAGATTGCAGATTGAAGACCCAGGGGATACTACTTTCCTTGAAGGAGAAGCTGTAGACAAGCACGATTTCCTGGAGCAAAACGACTGGATCTACGACAAAAAAGTAATCACAGACCCTGGAGAATCAGCTAAACTCAAAGCCGGACAAATTGTGACTTTGCGCCAGCTTCGTGAAGAGAACTCTTTCCTCCGCAGAAGTGACCTGAAGATTGCTGAATACAGAGATGCAGTAGCTGCCACTTCCAGTCCACTACTTCAGGGGATAACTAAAGCGTCGCTGGGAACAGACAGCTGGATTTCGGCTGCCTCCTTCCAGGAAACCACTAAGGTATTGAGTACAGCTTCAATTGGTGCTCGTGAAGACAATCTCCTCGGTCTTAAAGAGAATGTGATTGTCGGTAAAAAGATACCTGCAGGTACCGGAGTGCGCAAATTTCAAAAAGTAAGGGTTGCCACCTCTGAATTTGGCGAAGCCACCGAACTTGTAGAGCAAGAGGCTGACTAGCCCGCAGACAACTGATCACAGGGGTGTTCTGTATCAAGGACACCCCTGTTTTTATTTAGAATTCGTCTAAATGAAATTCTCGCCATAGTTGCGAGCAAATTCGGTTCACCAGGCAAGGTGAATATTCACAAGATATTTATCTTTGCCTGACAATTTCGCCCTGAGTCAGGGAATCATTTTTATAACAGCAATCATACTTAATATGAGGTATATTTTTAAAAAATGGCTTTTATTCAGCTGCTGTTTTTTCTTTTTTCATAACATTTTGTTGGCGCAAGGCCTGACTACAACCGGTAACTTGCTACTTGGCGGGGTCATCGCTTTACTGATTATTTTGCTGATCGTTGTTTTTACCCTTGTCGACGGACTTATGGCAATGCATACCAAAGCAGCCGGTGTGAATGTTAGTCGCCAACCGGTGAACATTATTCCAGGGCTCGGTGAGTTAACAGGCAACAAAACACCGGATTACGTTGACGAAGACAGCGATGTAATTCAGGTTAAACGCGGTTTTGACATTAAGCTGCTGGGTGAACCCGCTCCTGTTGTAACCGATGCACCCATTACTAAAGTTGCCGTTTGTCCCCCCGACTTTATCGGAATTGCGCCTATACCAAAAATGGAAGTGGAAATTGGTGCCAAAGTTAAAGCCGGAGAACCTTTGTTTTATGACAAAACAAATCCCGGCATCAAGTTTTGTTCCCCGGTCAGTGGTACATTATCGGCAATAAACAGGGGTGAAAAGCGCTCCATTGCCGAAGTAGTGATCGACGCTGACAGTGAAATTGATTACAAAGTTTTTGAAGTTCCTGACCTGGAATCATCAGGACGCAATGAGCTGGTTGATTTCATGATTGGTTCCGGCCTTTGGCCATTGATAAAACAAAGACCATTTGACGTCATACCTGAAATTGATGAAACTCCAAGGGATATTTTCATTTCAACTTTTGATTCAGCCCCACTGGCACCCGATACCAATATTCTGATCAATGGCAAAGGTGCCGAATTTCAAAAAGGGCTGGATGTCCTTGCAAAACTAACAGATGGCAAGGTATACCTTGGGCTCAATGCATCTAAGAATGATCCGCCATCAGATATTTTTACCGCTGCTCAGGGTGTTGAGAAAATGTGGTTTAAAGGCAAGCACCCGGCAGGTAACGTTGGCACTCAGATCCACCTGATCAAGCCTATTAACAAAGGTGATGTGGTTTGGACGCTGGATATACAGGCTGTTTGTACAATAGGAAGTATGTGGTTAAACAAGGTGTTTGACATGACCCGAGTAGTAGCTCTTACCGGTGATGAACTTGGATCTCCTGCTTATGTGAGAACTGTTGCAGGAGCGGCTATAAAACCACTCATTGAAAATCAGCTTCAAAATGATCATATCAGGGTCATTTCAGGTGATGTGCTTTCTGGCAAAGCGGTAGGAATAGATGGTTATCTTGGAATTTTTGATGACCAGGTTACCGTAATTGAAGAAGGAGATCAATATGAAATGTTTGGATGGATACTCCCGCTTGAGCCCAGACCTTCAATCAGCAGAACTTTCCCTAACTTTCTGTTTCCTGATAAAAAGTTTAAAGTTACTACCAATACACACGGTGAGCAAAGAGCTTTTGTGGTAACCGGGCAATACGAATCTGTCTCTCCATTTGACATTTATATCCAGCATTTGATGAAAGCCATCCTTATTAAGGATATTGAACGAATGGAAGGTCTGGGAATATACGAGCTTTCTCCTGAAGATGTTGCTCTGCCTGAGTTCGTATGCACTTCCAAACAAAGCCTACAGGAAATCTTAAGAGAAGGACAGGATTATATGCGCGAGCAAGGATAACCTATCCCGATTTCGGATAGCTGAATTCATAAAATTACAAACAGCCTTAAGGACTGAACTATATGAAACCAATATTAGACTTCCTTTCTAAAATTGAGCCGGACAAAAAGAAAAGCCCGTTGCTGCATACTTTATATGATGGTATACACACTTTTTTGTACGCGCCTAATTTTATTACCCGCCGCGGAACACATATTCGTGACGGAATGGATCTCAAGCGGACAATGTTCCACGTTGTAATTGCCCTTCAACTCAGCTATTTACTGGGCACATGGAATATAGGGCATCAGCACTTTGTTGCTCTGGGAATGCACGAACACATCCTGGCAGGACTTCATCTGAAAATAGCTTATGGTTTGATTCAGCTCCTGCCAATGTTTATTGTGGTGCATGTTGTGGGGCTTGGCATTGAGTTTTATTACGCTTCAGTTAAAGGCCACTCCATTGAGGAAGGCTTTCTTGTATCCGGCGCATTGATTCCACTCATAATGCCACCTGATATTCCGCTGTGGATTGTAGCACTGTCAGTCATTTTCGCAGTCTGGGTCGGTAAAGAAGCGTTTGGCGGAACCGGAATGAACATTTTCAATGTAGCGCTTTTATCGCGGGTGTTTGTGTTTTTCGCATACCCCACAACCATTTCCGGTGATCAGGTCTGGGTTGCCGGGCTGGAATCTGCAGCTGAAGGTGCTATGGTATCATACAACAGCATCTCCTTCTTTTTCATCAATTACATTTTTAACCCCCTATTCTCGTGGTTTAACTGGAGTACTTTTGATCTGACAGCCACTGTGGTTGATGGGTATACCGGCGCTACCCCGCTTGCCCTGGCCTTCGAAGGCGGTTGGGAAAGGGTTACGGAGGTCTACTCGCTGACTCAGATTGTTTGGGGAGCTATTCCGGGCTCTATTGGTGAAACCGGCAAGATTTTTATTATCATGGGAGCAATCTTTCTCATTGTAGTGGGAATTGCCTCATGGAGAATTATGCTGGCCATGTTGTTGGGTACCATTTTAACGGGAATGTTATTTAATATGTGGGGCGCAACGCCATTTTTAACAGTACCCTGGCAATACCACTTATTCATGGGTAGCTTCTTTTTCGCCATGGCTTTTATGGCAACCGATCCGGTAACCGCTTCCAGTACACCACTGGGCAAACTCATCTATGGATTTATGATCGGGGTAATCGGAATGATTGTCAGGGTGATGAATCCGGCATATCCGGAAGGCTGGATGCTGGCTATACTATTCATGAATGTATTTGCCCCGCTGATTGATTACTATATTTTAGAGGCTAACATATCAAAAAGACTAAAACGTGCAACACTCCAATAACTACATCATTTTCTTTGTCACTGTATTGTGTTTCTCGGTAGCTATTTTGCTTTCCGGACTCTATACCGTGCTAAAGCCCATTCATGATCTCAATGAAGCCGTTTACAACAAAAAGTCGGTAATGCGCTCTATCGAGAGCATTCTTCCACAACCCGTAAACGCCTTTTCAACAGCCGAGATCGAAGAGTTTTTTGCAAACAATGTAGACCAGTACATCATTGATGCTGATGGAAATTTGGTCGAAGATCTGGACATTAAAGCTGAACAGATCAACATGGAAAACGAGGAAAAAAAACCGGTTGAAGACCGCATCTACCCCTTGTTTATCTATACCCATGATGATGGTTCTCGCTATTTTATTCTAGCTATGAGAGGAAATGGTCTGTGGGATAAAATATGGGCCTACCTTGCATTGAGAGAAGACATGAAAACTATTGAGGGTGTAGCATTTGAGCACTCTGCTGAAACTCCAGGGCTCGGTGCTGAGATCAAGGAAAACAGAAGATGGGTAAGTCAGTTTGCCGGGAAACCTATCTATGATGAAGATGGAAACTTTACCTCAGTTGTGGTAAGGAAAGGAGGTGCCAGGCAACCCCACGAAGTTGATGGTATTAGCGGAGCAACCGTTACTACTGATGGCGTGAATGAAATGCTTTACCGGGGGATTAACGTTTACCGCCCCTATTTGGCAAGCCTGAGATAACCAGTTATTAGCAGAAAGAAAAAATTTGAATCATGGCTGAGACCGCAGTTCAACAAAAAACTTCAGAACCTTTATTTGGGAAAAAGCAACGTCGGCTTATCACCGATCCGCTTAACGACAACAATCCGATTACTGTGCAGGTATTGGGTATTTGTTCCGCTCTTGCGGTAACCACCCAGGTCATTCCCAGTGTAGTAATGGCTATTGCCGTAATCTTTGTAATGGCATTATCCAGCCTTACCATTTCATTGCTCAGAACTGCTATTCCCAAGCAGGTACGGATGATAGTTATGCTTGTGGTTATTGCAACGCTTGTTACCGTTGTAGAGCTTACTCTTAAAGCCATACTGTTTGACACCTACAAACAACTCAGTGTGTTTATTGGATTGATTATTACCAACTGTATTATTATGGGTCGCCTTGAGGCATTTGCCATGGCTAATAAACCCTGGCAATCAACTCTGGACGCCATTGGAAATGCTTTGGGATATGGAGCTATCATGATACTTGTTGGTGTTGCCCGGGAACTATTTGGCAGCGGCTCGCTGGCCGGATTTATGATTATTGGTCCAGCCGACGATTACCTGATTAATACGACTTCCGGCTGGGGCAGCACGTTGTTTTCATGGTATATGAATAATAACCTCATGGTATTGCCACCGGGGGCATTGTTTGTTATCGGTATCGTTATCTGGATTCAGCGGAATAAGAATTCGAAGCTGGTAGACATATCCTAAACCGCTAAAACTGACTGCCTTTTTGGTATCGCTCTTAAAAAGACATTAATATGGACTTCGCAGTATTATCCAATCTATTTATAAAAGCAGCATTCATTGAAAATATGGTGCTTGCTTATTTCCTGGGTATGTGTTCATACCTCGCTGTGTCCAAAACAGTGAAAACCGCTTTTGGTCTTGGGCTCGCCGTTATATTCGTTTTAGGTATAACCATGCCCATAAACTGGATAGTCAATGAGTTTCTGCTTAAAGACACCGGCATTCTGGGTGCTGACCTCACATTTTTGCGGTTCATCCTTTTCATCGCAGTTATTGCATCCATGGTGCAGCTGGTGGAAATGATCATTGAAAAAATCTCTCCGGGACTTTACAACTCCCTGGGTATCTTTTTGCCTCTCATCACGGTAAACTGCGCCATTTTAGGTGGTTCCCTCTTCATGGTTAGTCGTGATTATGCCTTTGATGAATCCGTTTCGTTTGGTCTTGGATCAGGCTTCGGATTTTTCCTGGCAATTGTGGCTATAGCTGCCATCAGAGAAAAGCTTCGTTATTCTGCAGTACCTCCTGGATTGCGAGGTCTTGGAATGGCATTTATACTTACCGGTTTAATGGGCATTGCTTTTATGAGCCTTATGGGTATTGATCCGGCGGCCTTTTAAACCCAATTGGAGTTTGATTATTATACGTGTTTAACAAAAGAAAATAAACCCATATTATGGACTTAATGCCAATTCTTCTGGCAGTTGTGGTTTTCAGCGTGGTAATATTGTTGTTATCATTTCTGCTGATTTTTGCCAAAAAGAAGCTTCTGCCCCAGGGTGATGTGAAGATCATAATCAACGGAGAGGAAGACACTGCCCTCAAGGTACAACCCGGTGCTACACTGCTGGGTGTATTGTCTGACCAAAGCGTTTTCCTTCCCTCTGCCTGTGGCGGTGGTGGAACCTGTGCCATGTGCCTATGTCAGGTTGATGAAGGTGGTGGCGATGTGTTACCTACCGAGCTCAATCACCTCACCCGAAAGCAGGTTAAGGAAAACTGGAGACTTGCCTGCCAGGTCAAAGTACGCAGCGACATGAAGATCCGGGTAGACGAAGAGATATTCGGAATTAAGAAAATGGAATGTGAAGTGGTTTCAAACTATAACGTGTCTACTTTCATTAAGGAGTTTATAGTTCGCCTGCCGAAAGGGGAAGAACTCGACTTCCAGCCCGGTGGCTATGTTCAGATAGACGTTCCACCTATCACCGTCAATTTCCGGGATATGGATATTTCCCCGCATCCTGACGACCCCATCGGAAAAGATAAATTCCGTGAGGAATGGGATCAATACAAAATGTGGGACCTTCAAATGGTGAATGATGAAGAACAATTCAGGGCTTATTCTATGGCCAATCATCCTGCTGAAGGTGACATTGTGATGTTGAACATCAGGATTGCCACACCACCCTGGGACAGAAAATCCAATACCTGGATGCCTGTAAACCCGGGAGTTTGTTCATCCTATGTGTTTGGTGCCAAACCCGGTGACAAAGTCACTATTTCAGGACCCTACGGAGAGTTCTTTATCAAACCTACCAACAAAGAAATGGTGTATATAGGTGGAGGTGCAGGTATGGCACCCTTGCGTTCTCACCTTTTCCACTTGTTCCATACATTAAAAACAAGGCATCGCAAGGTCTCATACTGGTATGGAGGTCGTTCATTACGGGAGTTGTTTTACACCGATCAGTTCAGAGCCATTGAAGCTGAATATGATAACTTCAAATACAACATTGCCTTGTCTGAGCCAAAACCGGAAGACAACTGGGATGGATATGTAGGTTTTGTACACCATGTACTTTACGAAAATTACCTGAAGAATCATCCGGAACCTGAAGAAATCGAATATTATCTTTGTGGTCCCCCGCTAATGAATCAGGCCTGCCTCCAAATGTTTGAAGATTTGGGAGTTCCTGACGAAAACGTGGCTTTTGATGACTTCGGAAGCTAAAAAAAAGCCGCTGAATGTTTCAGCGGCTTTTTTTTGTGCCATTCTGATTTCACTTTGACCAGTGAACAGGCGAAAAATTCATCCGCATTCTCCATTAATCTTTAGCCGTTTCATTAAACTACGCCAGGACAATCTCAAAGATGGCTAGCCCTATTCAGGCTTGAGATGTGTCGTTAGCTGTTGTGCACTCTACAGTTGGTATAATTCCTCCACTGTTGAATCCTTTTGCCGGAGTACACTTCTTTGCAAGACACCATGTTATTCAGATTCATTTCCTTTTGAAACAGCATCTCGGTGTTGATTTGCAAATGCTGTTTAAAAGCATTTGGGATGTGAATACACCGGATTACAAATCGATCCCAACACACTTTACCAGGATCACCAAAATGAAGCTGATTGGTGGTCAGGCACAGGAACAATATCGTTCCGTTCCATTCTGTTAACCTACCAAAATAAAAAGCCCGGCAAGCATCAAGATTCTTGCCGGGCCTGTGAAAAACGCACACCTGAGATGTGCATTACCTCGTCAGTTTATTGCACGAGAAATCTTCCCTGTACTGTTTCTTCTCCGGTAATGATCTGGTAGAAGTAAACCCCTGCACTCAGGCCAGATGCATTGATGTGCATGTTGTGTGAACCTGCAGGCATGTGTGTACGGGCAGTTTCGCTGATAACACGACCCTGAATATCCGTTACTACGATGCTAACTTCGGTATCTGAAACCAGATTGTAAACCAGCATTGAGCTGTTGAATGAAGGGTTGGGGTAAACATAGTGGCTGCCGGGAGTGATGATCATGTTTGAAGTGCTAACACCTTCCCCCATTTCGGCATACATGAACATGATGATGTTCAATGTGCCGCCCCAGGCTGTTACGATGTCATACCAGGCACCATTATCCCACATTTCCCATGCTGAAGCATTTCCGCAATCAAGACCTGTTGAATGTGCAATACCGATTACATCATCACCAACACCAACTTCTAAAGATACGAAAAACGATCCGCTTACCACAGCTGGCTCAGGAAAATCAAACCTGGTAAGTCCGCCACCGGTTTCAAAGTTGGCAGAAGATACCGGATCACTGGTAGCCAACAATGTAGCAGGGCCTTCACCCTCATCAGAGTAAATTTTGGCTACAAAGTTATTGGGTGATCCTACAATCTCCACATCACCAAACAGGATCAGTGCGGCAGTAATAGGACCTTCAGTAGATGCAACCAGTTGCTGAGCTTTTTCAAGATCGCCGTAACCATTGGTTCCGGTAACCCAGCCACCGGCAGAAGTACTTAACAGATTAGGTGTGAGGTCACAGCCGGGATTGCTTGCAGGTCCAATGGTATCAGCACTCCTTGTGTCCAGTGCCCAGCCGGACAGAAACGGCAGATCATGGCCACGCTCAACGCTGCGGTCCTGGGCAAAAGCCATGGTAACCAAAATGATAGATAAGAAAGTAAGTGTAAATTTCATCATGGTGAAAAGGTTTATGTGATTAAATAATAGCTAAGGTAAGCAATATCGTTGGCTTGATGAAAACTTAACAATTTTTTAAGGATGCCGAATGGCCTAATCCTTCGGTAAAACTTTGCAGTTCTTCTGAGATTTACTGAGTTCAAAACATTTATTGCCAGCTTATTTTCAAGCCGGAAACTGTAGTTTCTTCAGTAACTTCTTCTATACTACGGCCTAAACATTCGGCAATCAGCTTTACCGTGATCTCGTTTTTCAGGGTATCGGGCACCAATACTTCAAGCCATGTCTCTTCATGGTAATTCAATGAGGAAGGACTCAATGAATTATGATCCAGCACCCGCATGACATTGCCGGTTAGTTCATACCTGAATTGGAGTTTTAGAAGTGAACGCTCTACATCCTGCACCAAGATAGCCTGGCCAAGCGTATTTGTTGCTGTAGTTTTGTATGCTCTGATAAGACCAGGCACCCCCAACTTAACGCCACCAAAATACCTGACAACAACAACCAGCACATAAGTAAGTCCAAAACTGTCTATTTGTCCCAGTATGGGTTTGCCTGCCGTGCCGGTAGGCTCTCCGTCATCATTCGCTCTGAAATCGTCTCCCTGAGAGCCCAGTCTGTAAGCGAAACAGATGTGCCTGGCCTTACTGTGTATTTGCTTTAGCATAAGAAGCTTTTCCTTTACTTCTTCCCTGTTCTGTACGCGAAAAGCATAACCTAAAAACCGGCTACCCTTTTCTCTGTAACTCCCCTCAACATCTGATTGTATGGTTATAAATACTCCGGTTTTCATTCAGATGTATATTTATGCCTCTGCCTGACCCGACAGAATGAACACTGCTAACAATGCCAGTACCAGACCTGCCAGTCTGAATTTGCTGAGCGGCTCACTGAAAATCAACACAGCAAACACAGCAGAAAGCAAAATAACGCCGGAGTTGAGTACAGGAAAAACAATACTCCCTTCAATGCCGGATCCGATAGCCATAAGTATAAAGTAGGCGGCAAAAAAATTGGGCACGCCTAATGCCACTCCCGCGAACATATTGTTGCGACCACTTTTCAGGAAGATGTTTCCTTTACTCATCCATGCCCAACAAAGAGTTATCCCAGAAGAACAAAAAAATATACCGGTTAAAAATGCAAGACGCATGGCCATACTGTCGTCCGGAAGCACAGCGATTTCGGTATAATGAAGTAGACTTTCAATTCCCCCGGCAATCAACAGATTCAACATGGGCAACAGTGCAAATGCGGCCAGAAGTAAATACCAGAAACGCCGGGTGTCATTTTGGGGAATGTTGATCATGATGACGGCTATGATAGCCAGAAAAATGCCTGTGAACTTGAGTGCCGTCAGTGGTTCACCAAAGTAAAGAATGCCAAATCCGGCGCTAATGATCAACGACATTTTCTGCGATACTGACCCAACCATCACCCCGTAATGGCTAATGGTTTTTCCCATCACAAAAAAACCCGTTACAAACATGCAACCCAACAATACAGAAAAAAGGGGCCATTTACCTGAAAAGCTCATCAATGCTTTGTCAGATTGCATCCACAATGCCAGGCCAATAACAAAACAAACAATGTAGTTCCAAAACAATACCGGTAACAGATCAAGCTGTAAGCGATCATAATACTTGAAAAGGAGTGCAATGCCTACTGAACAAGCCATACTCAACAGAATCCATAACATAGTGGCCTGTTATTTAATCGTTTACCTGCAAATCCAGACTCAACCGCACATTTGTATCCGGGTGGTGGTAAAAATCCACCCGATCAGGACCCAAGTTCATACTTCTACACGGTGGAAAAGCGGGCAAAAAGTCCGGTGACGGCACAACATCAGCATACAGGGCATTTAAATTCGCCCGGGCATTGAAAATCACGAGCTCATCCCACAATCCGAGCTTAAGAAATGCTGAAAGAACCTGCCTGCCACCTTCTACCAGTAAATGATCCAATCCTTCGGCATAACAGCGCTGAAGCAAGCCCGGAATAACCGAAATTAAGGCTTGCATTGCTGGGGTTTCATGATTTTGCAGATGGTTATCTATGTTTTTTATATCTCTTTGTTGGGCGGTATCCCACTCAACAGCATGCTGACCGCCAATAATATGCCACGCAGAATTATGTCCGGTAAAGAACGGATGATTCTGCGACATCCGGCTGTCTGTGTCCAAAACTATTCGTTGGGGTGATTTCCCTGGCCAAAACCTGGTGGTTAAAGCCGGTTGATCAGTAAGCACGGTGCCTGAGCCCACCACAATACCCTTGCACTCACTGCGCATCCTGTGGACCAGCACCTTACTCAGGCTGCCAGTCATCCATGTCGGACCTGACTTCAGCCCCATGTAACCCCGGGAATCTCTGGCAAATTTTAATCGGATAAATGGTCGCTTAGCCTGTTGTAACAACATGAAGGGTCTGTTTATCCAGGCAGCATCTGTGGCCTCCACACCGGTAATAACCTCTATACCCGCTTTCTGCATAGCTTCAATACTTTTTCCTGACACTTCAGGATATGGATCCACAAGAGCCAGAACTACACGAACTGGGCGATGCCTGAGAACCAGATCAACACAAGGTGGGGTTTTCCCGTGATGGTAACAGGGCTCCAGGCTTACATATAAGGTTGAAGAACCGATCAGATGCAAATCTACGGGTTTCACATCCTTCAGGGCATTAACTTCGGCATGAGCTTTACCGTAGATCATATGAGCACCTTCACCAAGTATCCTGTTTTCATGCACCCATAAAGCACCTACTACAGGGTTGCTGTTAACATCAGACCTGTGTTGCCTGGCAAGCTGCAAACACCTTTGCATATAAATTTTGTGCATGGGGTAAAAGTAGTATTTTGTGCACAATAATAATATCAACCGGCAGCCCATGATATCAGCACGTCAGGCTTATGACATGCTTATTGAAGCCCTTTCGCCCATTCATGGGGCTGATGAAGCATCGAGTATAGCTAAAATTTTTCTGGAAGACGCATACCAGATCGCCAATCTCGATATACAGTCTCTGCCGCTTGAGCCGTCTTTTCCCCAGTTGTTTACTCGACTGAGCCGCGGTGAACCGGTTCAGTATGTTCTGGGCACGGCTGACTTTTACAGTCTGAAATTCAAAGTAAACCGCAATGTTCTGATACCAAGACAGGATACCGAGGTATTGGTGCATACCCTGATCAAGAAGTTCCACAAAAAAACGCCGTCTATTGTTGAAGTAGGTATTGGCAGCGGCTGTATAGGTATTACCCTGGCCAGGTTTTTACCCGGTTCCAAAGTATTTGGTATCGATGCCTCTGAAGAAGCCGTTATCCTGGCCCGGGCCAATGCTGCTGAACATGAGGTGAACGTCCATTTTGAATGCATTGACTTTATCGACACCAAAAGCTGGGCATTTTTTCCTTCCTATATTGATATCCTCGTTTCCAACCCACCTTACATTCCCTTTTCTGAAAGTGAAATGGTACATCAAAGCGTAAGGCAGTATGAGCCATGGGAAGCGCTTTTTGTGGAAGATGAAGACCCTCTGATCTTTTACCGGGCTTTGGGTATGTTTGGCAAGAGAAAAATGAAAAAAGGGCAGGTGGTTGCACTGGAAATCAATGAGTCAAAACACGATGAAGTTATGGCGTTGTTCCAGTCGCTGGATTATACCCACATCGAGATTATTGATGATCTCAACGAAAAACCCAGGGTTTTGCTGGCACTCGTATAATGCGACCGGGTATTCAACCTCCGGCAAGTTTAGTTTTCCTGTAACCTTCTTTCAAAAGAAATTCAAGCATTTTTTGACGCTGATCTCCCTGTATAATGATCATATTATCCTTGGCAGCACCCCCGGTTCCACAGTATTTCTTCAGCGCAGAGGCCAGCATTTCGAGTTCGGCAGTACTGCCTTCAAACCCTTTGACAACGCTGGCTTCCTTGCCTCCTCTCCCCTTTTTTTCAAGCCATATCCTCAATACCTGCTGTGCCGGTAAAATGCTGCTATCCTCTTCAAGGTCATCGGGTACTCTCAAATCGGGATTGGTAGAGTAAACCACCCCGCCTCTGTTTTTTTTATTCGGTTTCTTCATGCTTATACGCCAATTTGTAGTGAGCTAACGATCTTTGCGGCACAATATCCAAGTTTTCGTCAACTGATGAAGGTAAGCTCATTTCATATTATAACCCAAAAAACAGCCCGGGTTTTTACGCTGATGGACGATGCTGTAAAACCACGGGTAATTTGGATAGCCCTACACGGCTACGGTCAGCTACCGGAGTTTTTTATCAGAAAATTTAAACCGGTTGCAGACCGGTTCCATGCCGTCGTATGTCCTGAGGGGCTGTCTAGGTTTTATCTGGAGGGTGCCACAGGAAGAGTCGGTGCCAGCTGGATGACTAAAGAAGATCGCTTGCAGGAAATCGAAGATTACAATGCTTACCTAAGTAGTTTATTAGCCGGGCTGAAAAAGGATAATCAGGGTGCAGTAATAGTAGTACTAGGATTTTCTCAGGGTGGTGCCACTGCCGTCAGATGGTTAATGCAAAACCGGCCCGAAGTTCATGCTATGGCTTTGTGGTCAGCCTATTTTCCGGAAGACCTTGAATATGCTGCTGGCTGGCCATATCCCAATGGTTTTCCGGTTTTTATGGTACGTGGCGATAATGACCCTTATTCAAACCCACTTTCACACAATATTTCAGGCTTGCCTGAATTTAAAATGTTATCTTTTAGCGGCGGTCACCAAATTGACCCCGAATCATTAACAAAACTAAAAGCAATGGTTGAAGCTATCTTTGACTTACAAACCAAAACTTAATTATACATACCATGGAAAGTAAACGCATAGAAGAATCTGCCACGGAAATGTGTCAGTTGATCATGCCCAACGACACCAACCCGCTTGGAAATCTGATGGGAGGAAACCTGATGCGATGGATGGACATCGTGGCCGGAATATGCAGCAGTAAACACTGTAATGCCAATACGGTAACTGTATCCTGCGACAATATCTCATTCAAGAAACCCATCCTACTTGGCGATGTGATTACGCTTAAAGCATTTGTGACAAGGGCTTTTACTACATCAGTCGAAATATATGTTGAGGTTTTTGCTGCCTCTATTAAGGGAACCAACCATCGCCGCTGCAATGAGGCCTATTTTACTTTTGTAGCCCTTGACGATGAAAATAAAAAACCTATACCCGTGCCCAGGGTTTTGCCCCTTACCGGCGAAGAAACCAAACGTTATGAAGGAGCACTGAGGAGAAGAGAACTGAGGCTTTTATTGAGTGGAAGAATCGAACCCTCACAGGCTACCAACATTCGTTCATTATTCGAAAAGCAGTAACAGCTTTAGGTTTGAGATATTCTTCCCTGGGGCGGTAGTCAACCTTGACCGCACAATTTTGTTACAGTGGTGATTTGTGAAACACCACTCCGGCATACAGCCCGGAAAAAACATTACACATATATGGAATACGTTAATCTTGGCAAGTCAGGAATCAAGGTTTCCCGGCTGTCGTTGGGTTCATGGCTTACATTCGGAAAGCAAATAGACGATAAAACAGCTCTGAGGCTTATGGAAACAGCCTATGATGCCGGCGTTAACTTTTTCGACAATGCAGAAATATATGCCCGGGGTAAATCAGAACTGGTTATGGGCAAAATTCTCCGCAAAACAGCCTGGGAAAGGAGTTCATATCTGGTATCGAGTAAAGTTTTTTTTGGTGACGGTGGTAAAAAACCCAATCAGACCGGGCTCAGCCGAAAACACATTATCGAGGCTTGTGAAGCTGCATTAAAGCGTTTACAAGTAGGTTACTTAGACCTTTATTTCTGTCACAGACCGGATAAGTCTGTACCCATGGCAGAAACAGTATGGACTATGCACCAGCTGATAATGTCCGGAAAAATTCTCTATTGGGGAACTTCAGAATGGAGTGCTCAGGAAATAATGGAGGCACATATGATAGCCGGGAAGCACCATTTGATAGGCCCGGATTTGGAACAACCCCAATACAATATGTTTGTCCGTCGTAAGGTCGAGGTGGAGTACAGCAAAATTTATTCTACGGTCGGACTGGGCACAACCATCTGGTCACCGCTTGCATCCGGAGTGTTAACATCAAAGTACCTCGACCGTTTTCCGGAGGGTACCCGTCTTGGAATGGAAGGTCTTGAATGGCTAAAAGAATCCAACCTGACAGAGGAACGACTCAACAAAGTAAGGCAACTCAATCACCTCGCTATTGACCTGGGCACTTCACTTCCCAGGCTTGCCATAGCATGGTGCCTCAGAAATAAAAATGTGAGTACAGTTATATTGGGAGCATCCAAAGAAGAACACCTGAAGGAAACGCTTCAGTCAGGAGATAGTGTCCACCTTTTGACAAATGATGTTATGGACAATATTGAAAAAATTCTCAACAATAAACCGGAACATCCGCAATATTGACGGAATGTGACCATCTACCTCCACTGCAGGAACAGTAACTGTTTACGCATCCTGCAATGGATGGTCAGGTATATTTTAAGGCACAAATTTTTTGAGTTGCATCGTGAACCCATTTTCTCCGTAAAAAGTCAGGTTGTTCCCGCTGATCTCATACCGGTCAACCCGGGGTAATCTGACTACTGCAGCATCTGCAAATGCACTGTCGCAGCATGCTTCGGTACAATGGATTTCAGAAAAACTGATACCGTCATTCCGTGAAAACCGGTAACTTCCTCCACACCAGTTTACATCAAGGCCCAGATTAAACTGTTTCTTGTTGTTAAACTCCATTACATATGAATGTTCAGCAGTCATCTCCTGGAGATCGTTTGCCTTGATGGAAACAAACTCCCAGTTGTTGTTAATCACAAGCAGACTGTGCTTGGTACATCCTGAGGCCATTAAGCC
>JBJHCA010000042.1:0-27869 GCA_050485785.1 Saprospiraceae bacterium
GGTTAAACCTGCTTACCCTGACTTCAATATTCTTAACCGGTACCGGCTTCGGATACAGGTCAAACACATCGGAAACCACCTTGCCTCCGCAGATGTCCAATATCATCCGGGTGGCGATGTACAGATAATCATCCACTCCGTTGGGGTCAACCCCCTTTTCAAAACATCGTGAAGCATCTGTAAACAACTGATGCCTTGACGCCGTGCGACGGATGCTGACCGGATCAAAAAATGCCGATTCCAGAAATATGGCCTCCGTGTTTTCAGTAACGCCTGAAGAGGCACCGCCAAATACTCCGGCCATGCACATCGGATTTTCCATGGCATCACAGATCATCAGATCTTCTGCATTGAGGGTCCGTTCCTGGCCATCCAGGGTAGTAAACTTGGTTCCTTCAGGAAGACATTTTACCCGAATTCCCTCACCACCAATGGAAGCCAGATCAAATGCATGAAGCGGCTGTCCAAATGCATGTAACACATAGTTGGTGATATCCACTACATTGTTCACCGGTCTCACTCCTATCGCTTTCAGCAAGTGTTTGAGCCGGTCAGGTGAAGCCTTGATTTTTAATCCGGATATCAACAACCCTGCATATCTGGGGCAGCGACCGGTGTCTTCTGCCACCACGGTAAAAGGCACATTGGTTTGATACACCGCAGGCCTATGCACTCCAGGAACTTTCAGCTTGCCGGAAAAACCGTGCTGAATCCTGAGTGCTGCAATCAAATCCCTAGCTACACCGCTGTGATGCATGGCATCTGCCCGGTTTGGCGTTAGTCCGATCTCTATTACCGTGTCTTCCACAATATCGAATAGCTCTCTGACCGGTGTGCCCGGAGCAGCCTCATCGCCAAGTACCATTATTCCTTCATGGTTGTCTGAAAGACCGATTTCGTCTTCAGCACAGATCATTCCATGAGATTCAACTCCCCTGATCCGGGCTTTTTTGATCGTAAAAGGTTCGCCGTTTAAAGGATAAAGTGTAACTCCCGGTAAGGCTACGGCCACTTTTTGGCCCGCTTCCACATTGGGTGCCCCGCAAATGATCTGCTTCAGGTCGCCATCGCCGGTATCTACCCGGGTCACGGTCAGTTTGTCGGCATCAGGGTGACGGGTAACAAACATTACCTCGCCCACTACAAGGCCTTCAAGCCCTCCCTTTACTGAGGTGTAGGATTCGGTGCCTTCAACTTCAAGACCAATATCGGTAAGCACTTCAAGTGCGGTCGGCAAATCTGCAGGTTGATCGATATATTGTAGAAGCCAGTTCCAGGAAATCTTCATGTCTGATATTTTCGGTTGGCAAAGTTAGCCAAAATATCAGGAGCCTGAAAAGGATGAAAGATGCTACTTACCGGAAAAAAAATTTACCGTTCAGCCAGTTGTCCTCAAACACCGCATCGTACTTTTTGTAAAAATCTATGGCCAGGCTGTTCCAATCCAAAACCTGCCATTTCATTAACGCTGCACCTTGTTCCCGTCCAATGGTCAAAACTTCATTAAAAAGCCGGGCACCAATGCCCAGCCTGCGATACCGGGGCTGAACAAAAAAATCTTCGAGATAAAGCATTTTGCCTTTCCATGTTGAAAAGTTCCAGTAATACAAGGCCATACCCACGCATTGCCCGTCTACATGAGCTACCAGTGCGTGAAACACTTTGCCCAGGTTTTCATGGTAGTCATCGAGTACTGCACTCACTTCGTGCGGGGCTTCTTCATAGGCAGCCAGTTCTTTCACCAGGGAAAAAACATCCTCCATATCATCGCGGGTAGCCTGACGAATAACTATTTCCTGCGGTTTCATAACAGATCATCGGTTTGAAAACTGAGTAATTGCCGGTCGGTGTCCAGCAAAGCTTCCTTCTCCAAGACCAAAGGTACCTGAAACGGCCCATGCCCGGCCGGAAAGTTTATAATGACCGGCACACCAAGGTGGCCGGTCATTTGACGAATAGTATCCTCCAGCGGAATATTTCCTCCACCGGGCGGTGTGTTGCATTCGTAAAAAGTACCAAAAACGAAACCGGCAGCCTTGCTGATATCAGTAGCCTGAAATAGCTGAGTAAGCATCCTGTCGATGCGGTATGGCTTTTCCTGCACCTCTTCGATGAGAACAATCTTTCCGCTGAATGATGGTTGCCAGGGCGTTCCGCAAAGCGATGCCAAAATACTCAGGTTTCCTCCAGTGATAGGAGCCCGCACTTTGCCTTTATTCAATACCCGGGTATCGTGCCCGGTTTGCATGGAAATACTACCCCAGTGATATTGGGGCAAACATTCAGCTTCAAAAAATGCCCTGAGATAATGAAGTGTATCCGCACCCCAGTTTTCTCCGGCTACCGGTCCATGTACTATGGTTTGATTGGTAAACCCGGCCAGAGTAAGCAGTAGCGCTGTGTTGTCACTGTATCCAATCCACATTCTTGGTGGTAAATTGCTTTTCCGGGGAGGCAATGCAGACAGAATTCGGGCAGCCCCGTAACCTCCGCGGGCACACCACGCTATCATCCGGGCTTCAGCCCGGCCAAAAACTGATATCACAGAAAAACATCGTTCATCGTCACTTCCGGCCAGATAGCCCAGTTTTTCGGGCATTGTATATTCAACAGTTTCCAAACCCAATTGCATGAAATTGTGATGAGCCACTTCAATCTGTGACTGAGAAAGAGAACTGGAGGGAAAAACGAGTAAAACTTTCATGCCGGATTGCAGGATTAAAACAGCATTATACTGATGAGCAGTGTAAGTATAAATATGAAAAAAAATGCCCAGCAATACATGAAGCCAAAAAAAATGGATTTCAACAAAGTTTTCACCGGACCCTGCCCATAATATCTCAGCATAGCTACAAACCCATACAGCAAAGCTCCCGGCAAAGTAGATAAAAGGATAAAGTAAAAAATCCCTGAAGGCAGCCTTGTGGCCAGCATCAGCAGGCAAAGCATAAAAAACAGCATAGTGTGTGTATGCAAGGAAAAAACGAGGTGCTCTTCAAAGTAACGGCTACGCCGGAAATACAGCAATTTGAGTATGAGTGCAGAAACGGGCATCAGAAGTAACACCGACCAGCTTGACTGCCTGATGAGGTACTGCGGAAAATTATCACCTCGTAATGCCAGGCGAAACACCTGGCGAAAGATCAGCCGCTCAGCTCTTCCTGTAACCTGATACATCTCCAGTAATTCAGTTTCACTTTTTGTGGCAATGTCATGAATTGCCACGCGATATGGATTGCGGCCTCCAAGTGCTACCACGGTGATAGAATCAGATTGCGAGTAGCGGTTGAGGAATTGCTGCAACAGCGAATCGATTGGCTCGCTTTGCCCGGAGCTGAGGTCTCTTAGTCCGGAAGTGTCCAGGGCAGATTTCAATTCGTTAATCACTTCGTGCTTCGCCTGTTTGGTTTCAATACTTCTGAAAAGTGTTTTTCCGGTTTCAACCCTCAATTCAGCTGCATTAATGGCCAGCAGACCAAAACACACAATCAGGAAGAAAAAGAACAATCTGAAGGGATGTATGTAACTCCTTCTTTTTCCTCTGAAATATTCCAGAGTAAGTTCACCGGGTATAAACAAGCGGCCAAAAGTCCGCCAAAGCCGGTTATCGAGTTGAAAAAATGTGGCAAAAAACTGCCTGAGGACATTGTACAGCGGCTGTTTAAGCGGCACCTGTTTTTGGCCACACAGGCCGCAAAACTGCTCCTGCAAAAAAATCCCGGCATGGCAATTAAGGCATTGTCTGTCGGGGTGGCCTTCGTTTTTGGGGTGATCATCTTCCATTTCAGCAAAGTTGCGGGCTCAATTTAATGCAATTTTGGGAATGCTCAATAAGATATGACAAGCTCAGGTATGTAGCTACTTCTCCGCAGGGTGTGGAATCCTTTCCACAGTTTTTCAGTAGGCTCCCTACAACTGCTTGAGTACAACGCATTGAAAACATGGCATTTGCAACATTATGCGGTTTGTGGCATGGCAATTGAATATATGTGGGTGAGAAATGATCAAAAAGAGAACGGACAAAACTTCAGACACAATCCCAAACACCAATTGAAAACGACCCCAAAAACCAAAAAAATCCAATCCAACTCCTTTTGCAATACTGGCCGGTAATACCGGCCTTTTTCTTTTTATACCTACCATTAAAAACTTGAGTATAACAATACAGAACCATCTTTTTTCACATTACATTTGTTGAAAGAAGAAATAACATCAGGATGGCCAATTTACTATTGCTTGAGGACGATGCCACTTTTGCCGGAATCGTGAGTCGCTTTCTGGCGCGAAACAACCATCCTGCCGAGCATGCAACTACTGTAGCCGCTGCACTCAAACTGGCTCAAAATAAAAAATACGATTTGTTGTTGCTGGATTATCGCCTGCCGGACGGAAACGGACTTGACTTTCTTTCTGAAGTAAGGGTATACAATCCTGACATCCCGGCCATTATTATGACCAGCCTCAACGACATTCGCATGGCTGTAAAAGCTATTCGGGCGGGTGCATTTGATTACATTACCAAGCCGGTAAACCAGGATGAACTGCTGATGGTGATCAATGATGCGCTGTGTAAAAAAGAGGCCAGGGCAAAAAAGCATGAAATCATTCCCGATTCACCGGACTATATAGAAGGCGTCAGTCCTTTTTCCGCCACCATGCTGCGGCATATTGATTTAGTAGCCCCTACCGATATGACGGTGCTACTTATGGGTGAAAGCGGCACTGGAAAAGAATTTGCAGCAAGAAGGATTCACCGGCTCAGTGCACGCAGTAAAGGCCCGTTTGTGGCTATTGACTGTGGCACGCAAACCTCTGAACTGGCTTCCAGTGAGTTGTTTGGCCATGTTAAAGGGGCATTTACCGGTGCGGTGACCGACAAAACCGGGCAGTTTGAATTGGCTCAGGGCGGAACACTGTTCCTTGATGAGATCGGCAATTTGAGTTATGAAGTACAGTTAAAGCTTCTCAGGGCTTTACAGGAAAGGGTAATACAGCCGCTGGGCTCAAATCGCAGGATCAAAGTCGATGTAAGAATTCTTGCTGCGACCAATGAAGACTTACAAATCAAATATCGTGAAGGCCAGTTCAGGGAAGACCTCTATCACAGGCTCAACGAATTCAGTATCAAAGTTCCGGCACTACGCGACAGAAAAGAAGATCTCAGAGAATTTATGCAACACTTCATCAGTGCTGCCAATAAAACAATTAACAGATCTGTGAAGGATATTGCCCCGGATGCGCTAGCCGTTCTGGAGGCCTATGACTGGCCGGGAAACATTCGCGAACTGGGGAATATAATCAAAAGAGCCGTTTTGCTCACTCGCGGTTCAACTATCGAAATAGATGCCCTACCTGATGATCTGGCATTCGGACTGTACAAAAGTGAATCAACGCAACCTCAAAACCTGAAAGAAGCCCGGATGGAAAGTGAAAGACAGATCATAGTGGATATGCTCAAAAAAACGCGTTTTAATAAAGCCGAAACTGCGCGCCGGCTGAATATCGACAGAAAAACCCTGTACAATAAAATGGAGCAGTACGGTATCGAAGGTTGACAATGCACTGGATCCGGACTCCACGATGCTTTCAGGGATTTGCCGGTCATTTGAGCACGTAACCCCTTCCTATCATGGTGTGAATTCTTTTTTCCACAAAATCGCGGTCAATTTTGCGCCTTAGATAATTGACATATACTTCCACTATATTGGTACTGATATCAAATTGTAAACCCCATACATTTTCGAGAATATCGGTTTTGCTCAGCACTGTTTCAGGGTGTTCCATCAGGTATTGCAGAAGTTTAAACTCAGTAGCCGTTAACTCTATAGACTTACCGTTTCGGCTGACTTCATGAGATCTTGTGTTCAGTACTATATCCTTGTAAATCAACTCTCCGGTCTGTGGGGCATCACTGCGATACCGCCGCAAAAGTGCCTTTACGCGTGCCAACAGCTCTTTAAACCTGAATGGTTTGGCCATGTAATCATCAGCTCCCAGATCAAGTCCTTTCACAATATCTTCAGTACTGTTCAGCGCAGTGAGCATCAATATGGGTACATTAAACTTGTATCGCTGCCTGATATACTGACATAGCTCAAACCCGTTAGAATGAGGTAATACTACATCCAGTATAATCAAGTCATATCCATTCTGCCTGACCAGGCTCATGGCCGTTTCCCCGTCAAATGCCGGTGTTACCCTGTAGCCGTTTTCTTCAAGGCCTTTGCGGATAAAGGATGACACATTAGGCTCGTCTTCTACCAGGAGGATATTCATACTCAAATAGATTAAACGTAAGGTCTGGATTGAGTGTTCGCTTTATTGGCCCTGGTCAGCTTTTGATCTCTGTAACCCAGATAAAGAATGATGAGCCAGCCCAGAACGGGAATATAGTATGCCAAAATCACCGGATTCCTGACTAGCATCGGGATCAAAGAACCCCATCCGGTTTTCATGTTAAATTTCCCATCCGGATGCTTTCTGATGAGGCGTTTAAACTCTTCAAACAAAAATGGCCAGCCAAACACGGTATGATATGGGAAGTGGCGGATTAATTTCCATTGAGCACGGAAAAAGTCCATCCATCGGTATGGTTGCTGCCCGTATTGAGCCACAGCTTCGTCCAGCTGCTGCTGCATTGCTTTTTGCATGCGCTGTTGCAGCTGACTGAAATCCCTGGCAGTCAGCTCGTCATAGGGCTTGTTTGTCCACTCATAAGGCTTTAATCGCTTTCCTCTCACAAAAGTGATGTTAGCTGGAAAAGCAAAGTAAAAAAGCCATGGCTGAAATATCAGGAAGATCAGTAGAACGGTGATGGGCAAAAAAGGTATCCCAATCTTTCGGGTAAGTTTGTTCAGCGGTGCCCATGAATAACTGTAAGGGTTGATATATTCAGCATTCACCGTGGCAAAAGGTACAATATCAGTGCGGTACTTTACACTCATTCTGATAAAACTGGATGCCAGGCGCCGCAACTTATACCGGTTGTTAAATCCCTTGCCGATACCGGGAACCCCTTCCGGATAGATCAGAATATTGCCCGGTGCATGATGCATCAGGGTTTCAAAATTGAGGTATGTGGCATCTATGCCTCCGGCTTTATACCAGGCCCTGGGTATTAGAAACGGGTTCATTAGGGTGGTCATGGAAAGGATGGGTGCCGTTAGCACCTTGAGAGCGTTCTTCCGGTCAAACTGTTCACGCTCTACCATCATGGCTGAAAACATCATAGCATCCCAGGGGAAGGCCATTCCGGAGTGATTACTGGCCAGTATAACGGGATGGCCGGGATGATTTCGCTCTATAGGTTCGTCAAATCCAATAAACCGACACCTGAAATAGGCACGGTCAATCAAACTGATAACATTGCGTATCAACGAATCCCTGAAGTCCGGATCAAAGTGCTCGGTCAGCACTTCCCGGTTCTTAGATAGAAGTTTTTGATAGGCCTCTTCTCTTTCCTCTTTTTTCGTTTGCATAAGTGCTCGGCAATTCCGGCTTACAGCCTGGAGAACAACAGTGCTCACCGTTGATTCCTGTATAATTCAGACACCTTAAAGATGATAAAAAAATGGAAAGATACAGAACAAAAAAGGCTGCCTCGTTTCGAAAGCAGCCTCTTTTTGTTGACCCACCTGGATTCGAACCAAGACTAAAGGCTCCAAAAACCTCTGTGCTACCATTACACCATGGGTCATTGCCGATAGCGGATGCAAAGGTAAATGTTTTGCCATTTAAAGCCAACAAGTACCTCAAAAAATATTTTTCTGCCGCATTCAGTATCCAACCAACAATTCTATTTTGGCATTAATAAGCTATCATTGTATTCATGACAATACTGCAAACATCGATATGAAACCTGACCAATCTGCCGGGCAAGAGATCACATGGCATACTCTCGAATCCAACAAAGCCCTGGCCCTTTTGGAAGTCGGCGAAAAAGCCGGATTGTCTGAAGAACAGACACTGCAAAGGTTGAAAACATACGGCCCCAATGAGTTGCCGGCAGAAAAAGCAACATCGGCCCTGATCAGGTTTTTGCGTCAGTTTCACAACATTCTCATCTATCTGCTTATAGGTGCAGCCGTAGTTACTGCTTTACTCGATCACTGGATTGACACTTTCGTCATTATCGGCGTGGTTTTAGTGAACGCCATGGTAGGGTATGTGCAAGAGGGTAAAGCGGAGCAGGCCCTGGCCCAGCTTCGGAAAATCTTATCCCCAAAAGCCACTGTTATCAGGCAAGGTAAGCGAATAGAATTGGATGCCTCACAGCTGGTTCCCGGAGATATTGTCCTTCTTCAGTCCGGCGATCGCGTTCCTGCTGACTTAAGATTGCTGCAGGCCCAAAACCTGCGCATCGATGAGGCCATGCTTACGGGTGAGTCGCAACCGTCAGAAAAGCAAACAGATACTACCGGATCTCAGGCCAGCCTGGGAGACCGCACTAACATGGCTTTTTCAGGAACACTGGTTACATACGGCCGGGGAAAAGGCCTGGTCACCGGAACCGGTATGAATACCGAAATTGGCAAGATCAGGGAACTGATTGCTTCGGTTGATCAACTTACTACCCCCTTGCTTCGCAAAATGGACCGGTTTGCCAAATGGCTTTCTGTTTTCATTATTGTTATGGCCGGTGTCATTTTGGCCGTGGCCTGGCTTAGCCATACGACTTTTGACCTCAGTAACTTGTTTCTTGCAGTTATTGCCCTGGCCGTTGCTGCCATCCCCGAAGGCTTGCCGGCCATTATGACCATAACACTTGCGCTGGGTGTCAGAAAAATGGTAGCCCGAAACGCGATCGTCAGAAAACTGCCTGCTGTCGAAACCCTGGGCTCGGTTAACGTGATCTGCACGGATAAAACCGGCACGCTTACCCGCAATGAAATGATGGTGACACAAATTGGCCTGCCAGATTCATCCATAGACGTAACAGGCTCGGGATACTCCCCGGAAGGGGCATTCACTGGTGGTGACAAACGCATCAGTTCTAATGACGATAAGGCATTGACCAAACTATGCCGTTGTGCTTTTTTTTGCAACGATGCAGATATCAGTCAAAATGAAAACAATGAGTGGGTGCTGACCGGTGACCCGACTGAAGGCGCATTAAAAACACTGGGATACAAGGCCGGACTTGATCCAAACCACGGTGAACGGATCGCTTCCATTCCATTTGAAAGTGAAAACAAATACATGGCCGTTCTTCACCGGTTTGCCGATCAAGATGAATATGTGATCCTGGTAAAAGGTGCAGCTGAGCGCATTTTGTCTTTTTGCCACCTCGATCCAGAAGTTGAGCAAGAATGGAAGACCCGCATGGACGAGTTGGCATCTTCTGGATTGCGAATTATGGGTTTTGCCCAAAAATCTGTTGATCCCGGTCAAAAACAACTGCAGGAAAGCGACTTTAGCACAGGACTCGAATTCCTGGGTATCACCGGCATTATTGATCCCCCGCGTGAAGAAGCGGTTAAAGCTATCAAAAGCTGTAAAGAGGCGGGGATACTGATAAAGATGATTACCGGCGACCACGCTATAACGGCCTCTGCCATCGGTCATCAAATTGGCATTGCCCATAGCGAAAAAACCGTTACCGGAGAAGAACTCAATAAACTGGCTAACGACGAGGCCTGGGAAAACATCGCCATGGAGTACAACATTTTTGCCCGTACCAACCCTGAACACAAACTCAATTTGGTGAAAGCGCTTCAACGCCGCGGCAAAGTGGTTGCCATGACGGGCGACGGAGTGAACGACGCTCCGGCTTTGAAACGTGCCGATGTTGGTGTGGCTATGGGAATAAAAGGAACTGAAGTTACCAAAAATGCTGCCGAAATGGTGCTGGCCGATGACAACTTCCTGTCCATTGCCAATGCTGTAGAAGAGGGCCGGACAATTTACAACAACCTGCGAAAAGCCATACTGTTTATTTTGCCCACCAACGGCGCTGAAGCACTGCTGGTAATCAGTTCAATATTGGTAGGCTTTACGCTGCCCATTACTCCGGTACAGGTACTGTGGGTCAATATGGTTACAGCGGTAACGCTGGCATTGGCACTGGCCTTTGAACCACCTGAAAAGAACATCATGAAATTACCGCCCCGAAAATCTGATGAACCCGTGGTAGGGGGCTATTTCATCTGGCGAATTGTTTTTGTCTCCTCGCTGGTGGCCGGGTTCTCTCTTTTGTTTTTCTTTATTTACAATGAAGTTGCCGGGGTGGAATTTGCACGTACCATCGCTCTTAATACGCTGGTTGCAGGGCAGGTGTTTTACCTGTTCAACAGCAGGTACCTCTATCTTTCCAATCTTTCGGTCGAGGGTCTGTTTGGCAACAGCAAAGTGCTGGTGGCCGGTGCAGTGCTTCTCATTCTGCAGCTTAGCCTCACTTATTTGCCATGGATGCAAAACTGGTTTGATACCCGTGCACTCAGTCTGTACCACTGGGGTATACTTAGTCTGGCAGGGTTTACGGTCTTCCTGCTGGTAGAAGGTGAAAAGTGGTTTTACCGCAAATTCTTTCTCAAGGAGCATCAGCCCGAAACGGAATAATCCCCAACATCGCTATGGAAGCCTGGACAGGAAGTTGGCATAAGTCATGCCTAAAACGGGCACATCTACCTGGCCAACGGGGCTGCAATCCAGACAAGAGAAAGTCTCATCGATGCTTTCCACGCGGTTTGAAGGACAAGGATGGGTGCTGAAAAATGCACCGGTACAGTCATATCCCTGGTCAATCAGTGCTTCGAAAAAGAATTTGGCTCCGCGGCCGTCAAACGGACTGGTGCATAGATAATGGACTGAGCTTTTGTCGGCTTCGGTTTCAAAACTTCGGCTGTATTGCAAACCGATCAAGGCCGTGGTCACTTCGGCTATCTGGGCATTTTCCTCACCAAGTATGATCTGTAACAGCAGATCAATGCCCACCAGGTTGGTAAGCTGCCTGATTGAGTGCCTTCTGTCGGCATGAGCCATTTCATGCCCAAGCACTCCGGCCAAAGCCGATGAATTGTTGAGGGTTTTAAGCAACCCGGTATAAAAAAACATATACCCGCCCGGGGTACAAAAGGCATTGGCAACTTCGTCATTGTGCACTATGTATATCTTCCATTCAAATTCGTTGCGGTGCACCACATTACCAGAATTCAGAATGTAGTCCCTCATCACGTCCATATATTGATAGACTTCAGGGTACATACTGCGGCTCAATATGTTAAACTCGGGGTCGGCCAGTATCTGATCGCGAACCTGCTGCCCCAGAGCAACATCATCGCTCACTGAAAACAATAAATTAGTTACACGGCCGTCGTTCAGGCAGGGGTTCTCCCCGCGGCCTTTGCATCCTGTTGTACTGCTTAGCATTACCATGCCTAACATAGTGATAATCAATCCATAAAGACTAATACGCATGTTGTTTGGGTTTTGGTGATAACAGCAATGTTAACGTTGCAAAGATAGGCAACATTGTTTGCCGGATTATGCAGTATCCCATCATCTTCCTTAACTGTACTGTGCCAATAGCAGAGATTTCCATACTTTTACATGCTCTGGTAAAAAACAGGTGGTATGTACAGATGGTTACTTTTTTTGGGGATAGCTCTTTGTTGTACAGCCTCCGGCTGTAATAAAGACAAACGAACACAGGCTGAAATTGACCGAGATATCATTCTGGAGTATCTCGAATTCAAAGGTCTTGAAGCCGAAGAGCACAGCAGCGGTTTGTTTTATATCATTACCCAGGAAGGTAACGGTATCCACCCTTCTCACGATGCTTCCATTACCATCAGGTACAAAGGTTACCTCACCAGTGGCAATGTTTTTGACCAGACTCCGGGTACTCAAACCCGCACATTCGACCTGCAAAACCTGATCCAGGGATGGCAAATTGGCATTCCTCTGCTGACAAAAGGTGGCAAAGGGACTTTGCTGATACCATCAGGGCTCGGATACGGCAACCAGATTATTGAAAATATTCCCCGCAACTCGGTGCTAATATTTGAGGTGCACCTGGTTGATTTCAGCCACTGATAGTGCATGAATGCTAAAATGATGTGTGCACATAAGCAGGTTGCAAACAGACCAGTAATGCAACCAACAACCCTGGAATAAATCCTGAGGCGCTAAGCGTGCAATACGCTGCCGGTCAACTTTTTTCATATCAGGAAAATGCCAACTTCAGGTCAATGCACCACAAAGAGATATCATAAAAAACAGGCAAAACCATAGCTCACTGAAAATGCTGCCATACGTTGACCCGGGCCCTGATTAAGTTCAGGCATTGCTCACAGTACAGGCTTTCACTTCGGGCAACATGGCCGTGTAAAGCCAATAGCCTGCTAGCTGGCAGAGTATTAGTCCGCCAATGAGATCGGCAATACCAAAACCGCCATAAAACAGGACTGCCACAAGCAGACCCCCAGCATAGCACATGATGCCGGCAATCAAATACCGTGCAGCACCTCTGATAGGTAACATGGCAATCATTGCTCCGGGGCTTGCTGCCGGCAAACCCGGAATCTTAACCACCAGAGTAACCATCAGTAACATGATCATACCCAGTATCATGAGTGCCCATTCTCCTAATGTTGGAACAATCAGATCCAGTTGAGATACGGGCAAAATGACAATATCATCCAGGGCAAAAGCATCGCGGAGTCCTCCACCGGTCTCATCATCACCATCCCAGCGGAAATAAATATACTGACCCGGCAAAATCAGAAAATCGTCCAAAAACGCAGATCGTGGCGTACTGACCCATGCAGGAGACACGTCAGCTGCTTCCGGGGAAACAAAATCGAGAGAATCCACTGCTATGAAGTTGACATTGTCATTGGAATAGCTGAAATTAAATGAGTTACCCCGGTCTCCATTATTAAAAACCAGAATGTTGTAACTCAATTCAAATGCCCCGACAGGCTGATTGGTTTGATTTTGTATTCGCAGGGTAACAAAACCGGGCGTAAAATCCGATCCTGACGGTTTGATGCCCAGGGCGTGGTTTCCCGGCCCCACAGTAAATGCCCAAAATCCTCCTGTGCCGGTGTTACCCGCATTGGTTCCCCGGGCAAAATCTCCGGAAGAGGGTGAAGTATCACCAAAACCTATACTGCCGGGAGCGTCTGACCAACCACCGGTAATAAATGCATTGGAGTTAAGCTGGCCGGAAGTTGGATTTGGACTGAATCCGGAACCGGTAAACTGCCCGTTGTTGATTCCGGGTACACCCTGATCAAAATCGATGATCAGCGGGCTGGCAAAATCAGAAAACCCTGTGGGAACGTTTCGGAATTCAATATGGATGTCGTCTATGGCCAGTTCATCTCTAGTGCCTCCTATGACATCACCGATGGACCAGCGAATAAACAGAAATTGATTGGGTTGTAAGTTGATGCCACTGATCGTTTCAAAAACCGATTCTGATTGCCATGTGGCAGGATTTTCCAGCGGGCCGGTAGAGGTGCGTTCATCGATAAAAGTAAAACTGGTTGGGGCAATTAAGCCGTTGTTCTCATCACCAAACGGGACTTCATAATAACCCAGCCTTATAAAGCTTGAACTGTTCTGGTCATTATACTCGTAGAAAGTATATCCCAGATCAATTTCATTGACGATTTGTCCTGTATTGTTTTGTATCCGAAGGGTGATATGATCCAAATTGGTGGTAGACTGATAGTTGCTGCCTCCCGGCTGAAAACCAAGGGCATGATTACCAGCAGTCACCTGAAAAGCATAGACCCCTGAAGTGGATACACCACCGGATGAAGTGCCTCGGGCAAATACTCCCGAGGTTTCGCTGCCCCCAAAGTTAACAGTAGCGGAAGATTGAGCCCTTGATGCCCATGAATAGGAATTCAATTGCCCTGCTGCAGGGCTGGGGTCGAATCCGGAGCCAGTGAACTGACCGTTATTGACCCCTACTACACCCTGATCAAAATTGATGAGCAGTGGGGTGTTCAATTGGGTGATACCTGTAGGGGCATTATTGAACTGAATTGTAATGTCGTCAATGGCCAGTTGGTCTCTTGAGCCGGCTCCTCCGACATCTCCTATGGCAAAACGAACGAAAAGGTATTGTCCGTCAATCAAATTGAGCCCGCTGACAGTTTGACTTACTTGCTCTGAATTCCAGGCAGCACCTGTTGCCGGGCCCGGTGACTCCCTGCGATCAATAAAAGTAAAACTGGCGGAACTGATCAGACCATTATTCTCTTGACCGGAAGGCACCTCATAATAGCCCATTTCTATAAAACTGGACCGAGCCTCGTTATTCCAATGGTAGAAAAGATAATCCAACTCCATTTCATTGATAGTGTGCCCGGTATTATTCTGAACCCGGAGTGTGATGTGATGCACATTATTTTCATTACTAAATCTTGAACCGGATGGCTGTATGCCAACAGCATAATTTCCCGCAGATACTTCAAAGGCATAGACTCCGGAAGTTGAAACGCTCCCGGAACTTGAGCCTCGGCTAAAAAATGTATTACCTGGCCCGGCACTGCCTCCAAAATTTAAAGTGTCTGCACCTCCACCGTTTACAGCCCAGGCATTTGAATTCAATTGTCCGGCAGCAGGTGAAGGGTTAAAACCGGTGCCGGCGAACTGACCGTTATTGACACCGGTAACCGTATTGTCAAAGTCAATCACAAATGGTGTACCTTCCTGGGTAATGCTCCATTGAGCACTGACACAATATGCGATGGAAATAAGTCCTGATAAAAGTAATATTCGAATCATATCTGAAGAATTATGATTTAACAGACATTGCAATGGTTTTGGAGAGAAAACCTGGGGTATGCGGCAAAAATAGACCTAAAAACCAAATTGAAGATTAAGCCGCAGTTAAGTTTTACATGTATATTGGCTGCAAAATAGCGGGATAAATGCATCCATCCAAAAAACACAGATGTATTTTTAGGAATGCAAAATTTAACACAAGCTCCCGCTCACTCAAACCAAAGCTTACTGATTATGCGAATCGCATTGATTTTTCTTGCCAGTATTATGATCTTTCCTTTTACCTCCCGTTCGCAATCTGCAGCCTCTTATATGCAGCCGCCTGAACCCTTGCTCAGCCTGATCGACGTACCCGGCACACCGGGTTTTTCCGTTTCGCCGGATAATTCCCTGTTCCTGATCCTTGACCGTCCCGGATTCCCATCCATTAATGAATTGAATGAACCCGAACTGCGACTGGCAGGTGTGCGTTTCAACCCCGAAACCCGGGGGCCGACTCAGGCAGCCTATTTTACCGGCATGGCTACAGGAAAAACAGCAAAGCCTGAAATCACCAAACCTATCGACGGGTTGCCTGCTGAAATTAAAATCCGGAGTTTCAGCTGGTCACCTGATGGCAGCTATGTGGCATTTTCGGTACTTCAACAGCAAGCCTGGCGGCTTTGGGTGCTGGATATCAGTGCCAATAAGGCAACCCGCCTTCCTGTACCGCCACTGAATGATGCACTCCCCGGCGGTTCATTCGAGTGGATTTCGGATACACACAAATTGTTGATCAGAACACAGCCTGCTGCTACCACGGGTGCAAACCCTCCTGAACAACCGGTAAGTCCGGCGGGGCCGGTGATCATCGAATCAGCCGGCGAGGTGGTTAGTAACCGGACTTTTCAGGACCTTCTGCAAACTCCGCATGATGGCGATCTTTTTGAGTTTTATACCGGGGCAGATCTGATGATATATGACCTGGATGCCGGTACCGGATATACATTGATTGAAAACGGCATGGTGTGGTATGCCTCGGCCTCTCCGGATGGCCAATACGTTTTAGTCAATCAGCTAACAAGACCATTTTCATACCAGGTACCCTATTTCCGCTTTCCTCAACAGGTTGATATATTCAGTATTGACGGCAACAAGGTTTACGGGTTTGATCCGGTTCCCCTTGCAGAACGAATTCCTCAGGGCTTCGGAGCAACCCGGGAAGGGCCAAGAAACTGGAGCTGGCAAAACAATGCAGATGCTGTCATCACCTGGGTGGAAGCACTGGACGGTGGAGATCCCCGGGCAGAGGCTGAATATCGCGATGCCATGTTTGTATTGCAGGCCCCGTTTACCGGAGAAGCTATTCAACTGGCGAAGTTCGAATTGAGATTCAGCAATATCCGTTGGGCACCCAATGGCATGGCTGTTACCCGGGAAAGGGAATGGCGAAACCGTCGTGAAATTGAAAGACTGTGGAATTTTTCGGTTGCACATCCTGAACAGTGGCATGTTGCTGTACTGAACGATCGCTCGTATGAGGACCGTTATAATGACCCGGGCAATCCGGTCATCACTACAGATCATCGCGGCTCGAGCGTGTTGCAGTTAAATGATGATCAATCTGCATTCTGGAGATCCGGAATGGGTGCCGGCCCGGAAGGCAACCGCCCTTTTGTATCGCTCACTTATTTTGAAACCGGAGCCACTGAAAAAGTCTGGGAATCATTCCCGGAATTTTACGATCGGGTAGTGAGAATTGCCGGAGACCATACCCTGTTTATCATCCGTGAAGCGCCGGATCATTTTCCGAACTATGTTATGCTTGATTTAAACCAACCGGATGGCATACAATACATAACTTCATTTATTAACCCCTTTGCGGCTATGGATGGTATTCAGCGTGAATATATTGAATACTCGCGCGAAGATGGTGTCCCGCTCAACGGTACTTTGTATCTGCCTCCGGGATACGATGCAGCAACAGATGGACCCTTACCACTTCTGATGTGGGCTTATCCTCGGGAATTCAGGGATGCGGGAGCAGCCGGCCAGCGTACCGATGCGCCATTGGCATTTGTTCGCCCGTCATGGGGCTCACCTGTACCCTATACATTAATGGGGTATGCTGTGTTTAACAACTTCAGTATGCCGGTAATTGGTGAAGGTGACAATGAACCCAATGATTCATTTGTGGAGCAAATCAAAATGGCTGCAAGAGCTGCGATAGACACCCTGGTCAACAGAGGCATTACTGACCGAGACAGAATTGCCGTTGGCGGCCACTCATACGGTGCATTTATGACGGCAAACCTGCTGGCTCATACCGATTATTTTGCCGCAGGTATTGCCCGCAGCGGTGCTTACAACCGCACGCTCACCCCTTTTGGATTTCAGTCAGAAGAAAGGACTTACTGGCAGGCACCGGAAGTGTACAATACCATGTCCCCATTTATGCATGCTCACAGTATAAAAGCACCCATTTTACTCATTCACGGTGATTCTGACAATAATTCCGGAACATTTCCTATGCAAAGTGAAAGGTTTTATGCAGCCCTGCAAAGTCAAGGCGCTAATGCCCGATTAGTCATGTTGCCTTACGAAGGCCATGGCTACAGGGCCCGTGAATCTGTTTTGCATGTAGTTTGGGAAACATACAACTGGCTTGAAACCCATTTAAAAGACAGGCATTCCGAAACGGAACAATAGGCTATTCAGGACGTTCATATCACTGAATAAAACATTGACATAATGAAATCCATTCAATCGCGAATAGGACTGGATACAGACCTGACCCATAATCTGGCCGAAGGCCTCAACCGTTTACTGGCCAATTACCAAATGTTCTACATGAATTTGAGGGGATATCACTGGAACATCAAAGGAGAGAAGTTCTTTGAACTGCACGCCAAGTTTGAGGAACTATATACCGACGCACAGGTAAAAATTGACGAAATAGCTGAGCGTGTACTCACACTGGGCTATGTTCCCATGCACACCTACCGGCAGTACATGGATTCTTCGCGAATAGACGAAGCAAAAAGTGTTACTGATGCCCGTGAAACAGTTACCAACATCCTGGAGTCATTCAGTATTTTACTTGAAGTAGAACGCGAATTACTCGAGCTTTCTGCCGAGGCTTCCGATGAAGGTACCAATGCACTGATGAGTGACTACATTCGCGAAACCGAGAAACTCGTTTGGATGTATTCAGCATACCTAGGAAGATAGATAACACTTTTCTATACGGTTGATAGTAATGGCAGGATGCCGTGCTTCATCAGTCTGAAGTCGGTTAACCATACCGCTCTGTTCTTTAACTTGTACTTGTCAGCGTTCATCCCTGAACCCGAACCAAAGGTGCTTTTCAAAGTGCAATTGGAGGATAGTTTCTGGCCCATGCACCTTTAAACTATGTCCCGATAGATAAGAATCTATTTCGCACAAATGATTCTTACATCGTACATTTGTCCTTTTGCAAAAAGAGGTATGAAAGATATATTTGAACGGATAGCAAGTAAAAGCACGGCACTGGGTCAGTATGCCGATGCTACAGAGGGCACCATGATGTTTCCGCAGCTGGAAGGCCCTCTGGGCCCGCGAATGGTTCACAAAGGCAGGGAATATATTGTTTGGAGCATCAACAATTATCTGGGTCTTGCCAATCATCCTGAAGTGCGCAAAACAGATGCTGAAGCTGCCGCAAAATGGGGAGCAGCTTACCCGATGGGGGCACGCATGATGTCGGGTCAAACCGAGCTGCATACCCGGCTTGAACAGGAACTGGCCGATTTTGAACAAAAGGAAAGTGCCTATCTGTTGAATTACGGGTACCAAGGTGTTGTGTCCATTATTGATGCCATGGTTGACCGACGCGATGTGATAGTTTACGATGCCGAAAGCCATGCCTGTATTGTGGACGGAGTAAGACTACACGCCGGGTTGAGAATTGCATTCAGGCACAACGATACAGATCATCTTCGGCAATGTTTGGCCAGGGCTGAAAATCATGCTGAAAAGCAGGGAGGCGGCATATTTGTGATTACGGAGGGAGTATTTGGCATGCGCGGTGACTTAGGCAAGCTGGATGAAATAGCAGCACTCAAAAAAGAATATAACTTCAGGTTGTTTGTAGATGATGCCCATGGATTTGGCACCATGGGTAATACAGGAATAGGTGCAGGTGAACACTTTGGAGTTCAGGATGAGATTGATCTTTATTTTGGCACTTTTGCCAAATCCATGGCTTCAATTGGGGCATTTGTTGCCGGGCCGGCCAACATTATCCGTTACTTGAAGTACAATATGCGGTCGCAGATCTTTGCCAAATCGCTCCCTATGATTTTGGTTGAAGGAGCCCTCAAACGTCTTGACATGCTCAGAACCATGCCTGAGTTAAAAGCAGGTCTTTGGGACAACGCCCACGCATTGCAGGATGGATTCAGAAACGACGGATTTGATCTGGGCATTACCCAGAGTTGCATTACCCCGGTGTATGTCCACGGCGATGTTCCCAAAGCTATTCATATTGTGAGCCTGCTACGGGAAAAGCATCATGTTTTTTGCTCTATAGTTGTATACCCGGTGGTTCCTAAAGGCGTCATTTTATTGCGGCTTATACCTACTGCCGTGCATACACATCAGGATATTGACGAAACCCTGGCAGCATTCAGGGATATTAAAAAACTGGTTTAATACTGAATATGGCAGCTCACTATTACATACGCGGTATTCAACAGGTAGGCCTGGGTGTTAACAATGCAGAAACTAGCTGGCTTTGGTACAACAAACACCTGGGATTTGATTGCAAGTTGTTTGACGACACGGCTACTGCCCCATTGATGAAACAATACACTGGAGGTGAAGAATGCAGCAGAAGGGCAAAGCTGGCACTTAACCTCAATGGAGGCGGGGGACTTGAAATCTGGGAACATCAATCCAAGCCCCAGGCTGAACAAATACACTGGACACCCCAAAGTACCGGGTTGGCCGCCATCAAAATCAGATCAACCGATATCAGGGCAACCCATGAATACTGGAATAAACAAAACCTGGGTCTTTCCACGCCCATAGTAAAACGAATTGACGGTAAATCAATGTTCCGCGCTAAAGATCCGGCAGGGGTTTATCTTGAATTTATAGAATGGCGTGAAAGTTTCATGAACCTGGTTTCCAACGGGATGACCGGTGGTGTTGCGGGGGTTGTAGTATTTACCAGCAATATAGAACGGGCCGGAACTTTGTTCAGCAGTATTCTTGGAGCCAAACCATTGAGCCCGCCTGAAGATGGGCAAATAGTTTGGCCTGACAACAATGTACAACAAAGAGCTATCCAGCAAATTCTGAAAAGTAATCATCAACCCGGCGGGCCTTATGGTAAATTGCTGGGCAATTTTGAAATAGAGCTGGTGGAAGTTGCCGGAAGCAGCACTGAACCTGTATACGATTTTGATGAAAGGCATTGGGGAGATCCCGGAATTATACATATATGTTTCGATGTTCAGCAAATGGATGAACTGCTGGGGCAATGCAGAAAACACAATTTTGATGTGACCGTAGACAGTGAAGGCAAATTCAGCATGGAAAAAGCCTCCGGTAGGTTTGCCTACATAGAAGGGCCTGATAATATTCTGGTGGAATTTGTGGAGACCTACAGAATTCCGATCATCAAAAAGCTTGGCTGGTATATAAACGTGTTCAATCGGAAAAAACCATTGCCGGCATGGATTTTACAATGCATGGCCTTCAACCGTAAACGAATAAGTTGAAAGGTGCTAATAATTGTTTTTGTATTTTTCTTTATTCTCATAGTTTTGTCAATTATAATCTTGTCTGATTCGAATAAACATTCCATGAAATATTTTCAAGGCAAAACGGTTTGGATTACCGGAGCATCTGCCGGTATAGGTGAACAGCTTGCCTATGCCATGAGTGAAGCCGGTGCCGAACTGATCCTGTCTGCACGTCGAAAAGTAGCACTGGACCAGGTAGCAGCAAACTGCAAAGGAAACGGGGCTGTCCATGTTTTGCCCATTGACCTTGAACATCCCGAGACCATGAAGGAGAAAGTGGCAGAAGCCCTGCAAATGACCCGCCAAATCGACATTCTGGTCAATAACGGCGGGGTTTCTCAAAGAGGGCTTGTGGTGGACACCCTCAATGAAGTGGAAAAACGCATCATGACCATCAACTTCCACGGAACTGCAGCACTTACAAGGGCAGTATTACCACACATGATCGAACGAAGAAGCGGGCAAATTGCCGTGATCACCAGCCTTACCGGCAAATTCAGTACCCCTTACCGATCTAGTTACGCCGCCAGTAAGCATGCTTTACATGGCTTTTTTGAAGCCCTCAGGGCCGAAATTCACCAGTACGGAATCCACATAGCCATGATCTGCCCCGGTTTCATTCAGACAGATGTTTCGAAAAATGCACTGGACGAACAAGGAAACCCCCGTGGAATTATGGACGATACCACGGCCAACGGCATGCATCCCAAAAAACTTGCCGGCAGGATACTCAAAGCACTGGCTGCCAGAAAAAACGAATCGTGGATTGGGGGCAAAGAAGTACTGATGACTTACATTCACCGTTTCTTCCCCAACCTTTACCGCTCCATGATCAGGAAAGTAAAAGTAGTATAGGGATCAAAATTGCATGATCAGCTTACCAAGGTACCTACAGGTTCACCATCTATGATTCGGGTGAGGTTTTCAGGTTCATTGATATCGAAAACAATAATCGGCAGGTTGTTTTCTCTGCACATGGTGAATGCAGTCATGTCCATCACATTAAGTCCCAGGGCAATAACCCGGGCAAATGAAATAGTATCAAACTTTTGTGCCGAGGGATCCTTTTCGGGATCAGCGGTATATATACCGTCAACCCGGGTGCCTTTGAGAATCACGTCAGCATTGATTTCATTGGCTCTTAATGCAGCAGCAGAATCTGTCGTAAAATAAGGGCTTCCGGTTCCGGCCACAAATATGACCACCCGGCCTTTTTCAAGATGTCTGATAGCTCTTCGTCTGATATAAGGTTCGGCAATTTGCCTCATTTCAATGGCAGACACAAGCCGCGTATAAATTCCGGCAGATTCCAGGGCCGATTGAAGAGCCATGCCATTGATCACCGTGGCCAGCATGCCCATGTAATCACCCTGAACGCGCTCAATGCCGGATGCTTCAGCCTGTAATCCTCTGAAAATATTTCCGCCTCCGATTACGATGGATACTTCTACACCGACATCAACCAGGCTTTTAATGGCAGCAGCATAATGAGTAAGCATGTTGGAGGCAATTCCAAACTCCTGTTCTCCCATCAGGGATTCTCCGCTCAGTTTTAATAAGACTCTTTTGTACTTTGGCATGGCATAAAGATAAGTGTAGGTATAAAAAAAGCGATGGGGTTTCCATCGCTTTTTTTTATTATCCAAGCATAATGTGCTTAAATCCTGTAACGGTTAGCTCTTTGTCGGCAGTTCTCAGGTATGTGCGGATGTCCATACTGTTGTCCTTGACAAACTGCTGATTAAGCAAAGTTTGCTCTTTGTAAAACTTGTTGAGTTTACCCATGGCAATCTTTTCAAGTATTTCTTCCGGCTTGCCTTCCTGACGAGCCTGCTCTTTGCCGATCTCGATTTCCTTGGCGATGATATCCGAGGATACATCGTCCTTATCCAGGGCAACGGGCTTCATAGCAGCCACCTGCATGGCCACATCGCGGCCATGAGCCTCAAAGTCACCGGCTTTGTTCAGGCCGAGGATTACCCCCGCACGATAGCCCATGTGAATGTATGAAACCACCATGGGAGCTTCGATGCTTCCGTAATCAGCAATTTCTACTTTTTCACCGATCACACCAACCTGTTCAGTAACTTTTTCACCAATGCTGATGCTGTTGTCAAACGGAAGATTCAACAATGCTTCCTTATCGGCAGGCATATTCTCGAGTGCAATAGCTGCAATTTTTGCGGTAAAGTTGATGAAATCCTGATTCTTGGCTACAAAGTCGGTTTCACAGCTCAGTCTCAAAACAACACCGCGGGATTTATCATCACTGACCAGTGCATAAACCACACCTTCCAGGGCGTCGCGGTCAGCTCTTTTCTCAGAAAGCTTCTGACCTTTCTTGCGAAGGTATTCGATGGCTTTTTCAAAGTCACCATCACTTTCAAGCAATGCTTTCTTGCAATCCATCATACCGGCTCCTGTCATTTGACGCAGGCGGGCTACATCTTTGGCAGATATTGTAACTTCCATGTTTGTTTATTTATCAGTTTTAAGATTTGGGATAGAAAAAAATATACAGGCTAAGCTGTAGCTGCACCGGCTTCCTGCTCGGGTTTCTTGGCATTGCGCTCCTCAAGACCTTTCCTGATGCATTCTGTCAGATACCGGGTAATAATGGCCACAGACTTTGATGCATCATCATTGGCCGGAATCGGATAGTCAACTTTGGTAGGATCCGAATTGGTATCCACAATGGCAAATGTTTTAATGCCCAGTTTGCGTGCTTCTGAAATGGCAATGTGTTCGTGCACAATGTCAACCACAAAAATGGCGTGAGGCAGGCGATTAAGCTGGGCGATACCACCAAACACTTTCTGGAGGTTATCGCGCTTCCGGCTCAGCATCAGCCTTTCCTTTTTAGTAATGCTCGACAATGAACCGTCAGCCAGCGAACGCTCGATGTGCTGCATGTTCTTGATTGATTTGCGAATAGTGGCAAAGTTAGTCATCATACCTCCAAGCCACCGATTAGTCACAAATGGCATGTTTACGCTTTCGGCTGCATGCTGAACTATTTCGCGAGCCTGCTTCTTGGTGGCCACAAACATGATCTTTTTGCCTGACTTGGCCATGTGGTACATAACCTGCCCGGTTTTCTCAAGGCATTCGATGGTGCGGTTTACATCAATCAGGTGAATGCCTTTACGCTGCATAAAGATATAAGGCAGCATTTTTGGGTTCCACTTTCTGCGCAGGTGACCAAAGTGTACACCGGCATCCAGGAGTTCTTTATAATTGGGAGTTTGCATAATATTAAACTTCTGCAGGATTACAAATAAATTAACGCTTGGAGAACTGGAAGCTCTTTCTCGCCTTCGGTTTTCCGTACTTCTTACGCTCTACCACACGGGCATCGCGCGTAAGCATCTTCTGTTCCTTTAATGGACTCTTCAGATCCTCGTTGAGCTTAACCAGTGCTCTGGAAATTCCCAGACGAATGGCTTCAGCCTGACCTTTAAAACCACCGCCGTGTACATTGATCTTTAGGTTGAAATTATGCTCAACTCCTGAAATCTGAATCGGCTCCAGCACTTTGGTCTGAATGTGCATCTGGGGAAAATAGGCTTTGTAATCCTTACCGTTAACTAGAATCTGGCCGTCGCCGCTCACCATGTAAACACGGGCTACTGAAGCTTTACGACGTCCTGTTGCATTGATCATTTCCATTGCTTCGAATAAAATTTAGAGGGTAATGCTTTCAGGTTTCTGAGCCTGATGCGGATGCTCGGCACCTGTATAAACAAACAGTTTCTTATACATAGCACGGCCAAGCTTGTTTTTGGGTAGCATGCCTTTAACGGCACGCTCTATGATGGCTTCAGGGCGTTTATCCCAAAGATCTTTGGCCAGCGTGGTCTTTTGCCCACCGGGATATCCGGAAAAAGTGAGGTATTTCTTCTGATCCCACTTCTGCCCTGAAAATTCAGCTTTTTCGGCGTTCAGTACAATGACAAAATCGCCATTGTCCACATGAGGCGTATAATCAGGCTTGTGCTTGCCGCGAAGGATATGGGCAATCTGTGAACAGATGCGTCCTACATGGCGCCCTTCTGCATCCACTACCCACCACCGTTGATTGACATCCTCCTTCCTGAGAGAACGCGTTTTGTAACTTAAGGTATCCATAAATTTTAGTTAATCGTTTAAGCTCAAACAAAACCCTGATCCATACTGACTTGTACAGGCTTTTTGTAAAGCGAGTGCAAAGGTACATTTCCTTTTTGCATAAAACAAGAATTTACAAAAAGATTTTTTTAGTCGACCCCTTGTAACCCGCTGAAAAACAAAGCTAAAATCGCCCGAAAATTTTTAAAGCCACACACAAAAGCTTCATTGTGCAAAACCTTTATATTGAGTTTACCGTAACTTTACCGACACTTTAATACCATAAATCACTTTTATAATGAATGAAGTTTTTATCGTGGCTGCCACCAGAACTCCCATCGGAAGCTTTGGCGGCCAGCTGAGTGGTTTTTCAGCCACCGAACTGGGATCTATAGCCGTAAAAGGTGCATTGGATAATGCTGCGGTAGCAGCAGAACTCGTTGAAGAAGTCTATTTTGGCAATGTGGTTTCATCTAATCTGGGTCAGGCTCCTGCCCGGCAGGTAGCACTAAAAGCCGGCCTTTCCATAGAAACTCCCTGCACCACAGTCAATAAAGTTTGCTCATCAGGGATGAAGGCCATCATGCTGGCTGCCCAGAGCATCATGCTGGGCACGCGTCACCTGGTTATGGCAGGGGGCATGGAGAGCATGTCGAATATCCCGTTTTATGCACCTTCGGCCAGATGGGGAAGCAAGTTTGGCAACAGCGAACTGATAGACGGCCTCATCAAAGATTCCCTGCTGGATGTCTACGGTGGCAAAGTGATGGGTATATGTGGTGACCAGAGTGCTGCCAAATATAACATTTCTCGGGAAGCCCAGGATCAGTATGCCATCAGCTCATACAAACGCGCTGCCGCAGCTACCGAAAACGGATATTTTGCCGGTGAAATTACCCCGGTTTCCATACCACAGCGTAAAGGCGATCCAGTGGTGATGAACGAAGATGAAGAATTCAGGAAGGTTGACTTCAACAAGATTCCTTCATTGCGGCCGGTTTTCTCCAAAGACGGCACGGTAACGGCAGCCAACGCATCTACGCTGAATGACGGAGCTGCCGCAGTTTTACTGGCCAGCCCCGAAGCGGTGAAGAAGCATAACCTCAAACCGCTGGCTCGCATCGTTTCCTTTGCCGATGCTGCTCAGGAGCCTGAGTGGTTCACTACCGCGCCCGCCAAAGCAGCCTCTATAGCACTGGCCAATGCCGGCATGAATGTCAGTCAGATGGATTACTTTGAAGTGAATGAAGCCTTTGCCGTGGTGGCCATGCTGTTCAACCAGTCACTGGGCCTGCAGGACGAAAAAGTCAACGTTTTTGGCGGGGCAGTATCCATTGGCCATCCGCTGGGAGCCAGTGGTGCACGGATTGTATGCACGTTGCGCAACGTGCTGCAGCATCACAACGGCAGGTACGGTTTGGCGGCTATCTGTAACGGTGGCGGCGGTGCTTCTTCTATGATCATCGAAAACCTGCTGTAGAAGCAAGCTGTAAAATCGGGAAAAAAGTAGCTCAACCTTCCGGAGCCATGGATATGGCGACCACAAAAAGTGATGTATCAAAACAGGAATCATTTTGTTGCCCGGAAAAATTCAGCAATGGATTAGCCAGTATCCGGTGTAAAGCACTGTTTTACCCGGTTTAATGCATTGATGTTGGTTTTTTATGGATAGCTCTTTGTGGGTCAGTTTCCATCATTTGGCTTGATTCTCTATACAGGTAACCGCATAGCAGTGCCCGGCCAATAAAAGGTTTCCCATTGTGCCTGAAACCATTATTTTTGCCTGCCTAAACCGTATCAGAAATGTACAGAACGCATAATTGCGGAGAACTGAGGTTGTCCGATGAAGGAAAGCTAGTGACACTTTGCGGATGGGTGCAAAGTATCAGAGATAAGGGGGCTATTTTATGGATTGTAATGCGCGACCGCTACGGGTTGACCCAGGTAATAATGGAGCAAGGCAGTGCACCGGAATCCCTGATGGAAAAAGCCCGTGACCTCGGTCGTGAATACGTTATCAGGGTTCAGGGCAAAGTGGAAAAAAGGTATTCAGCCAACCCCAATATGCCCTCCGGGGACATTGAATTGAGGGCTCAGGAGCTGGAAGTACTGAATCCTTCAGCGCTGCCCCCGTTCACTATTGAAGCGGAAACAGACGGCGGAGAGGACATCAGAATGAAATACCGATATCTGGACCTCAGGCGTCCCCCAGTCCTGAACAACATGGCATTTCGGAGTGATCTGTCTTTCGAGGTGAGAAAATATCTGCACGGAGAAGGCTTCCTGGAAATTGAAACACCGTTTCTGATTAAGAGCACTCCGGAAGGAGCCCGCGATTTTGTGGTGCCCAGCAGAATGAATCCCGGCCAGTTTTACGCGTTGCCTCAATCACCGCAAACATTTAAGCAACTGCTGATGGTTTCGGGTTATGACAAGTACTTTCAGATTGTCAAATGTTTCAGGGATGAAGACCTCAGGGCAGACAGACAGCCGGAGTTTACCCAGATCGATTGCGAAATGGCCGTTGTTACACGGCAGGATGTGCTGAAAGCGTTTGAAGGCCTTACCAGGCACCTTTTCAGGGCATGCCTGAATACAGACCTTGAGACATTTCCGGTAATAACCTACGATGAGGCCATGGAAAAGTACGGGATTGACAAACCCGATCTTCGCTTCGACATGCCGCTGGTTCAATTCAACAGCCTGATCTCAGGCTACGGATTTGAAGTGTTTGATCAGGCTGAATACGTGGTGGGGGTATGTGCAAAAAATTGTGCTGAAAGCCTAAGCAATAAAGACATCAAAGCGCTAACCGACTGGGTAAGACGCCCTCAGATAGGTGCAGGAGGGCTGGTTTGGGCCAAATGGAACGCCGACGGAACCATTAAATCAAGTATAGGCAAATTCTACCCGGATGAAGTGATCAAAAGTTGGTTTGACCATGCTCATGGAGAGCCCGGTGACATGCTATTCATTTTGAGCGGGAGCCTGGACAAAGCGAGAAAACAGGCAGGACTTTTGCGGCTGGAACTTGCTGATCGATTGGGACTGATTTCCGGGGGCATATTCAAACCGCTTTGGGTGGTTGATTTTCCACTACTGGAATGGGACGAAGAAACCGGACGCTTTTATGCCATGCATCACCCGTTTACCGCACCAAAACCGGAAGACAGGCACAAGCTTGAAATAACTGAACGGGAAGCATTGAAATCCATCAAAGCCGATGCCTATGATCTGGTGATCAACGGC
>JBJHCA010000043.1:0-27863 GCA_050485785.1 Saprospiraceae bacterium
TTACAGGCACGAGCTCCTTGGTGAACGCAGACTAACCACACCTCTGCATTATGCCTATCTGAAGATATCGGAGGGATGTAACCGGACTTGTGCATTTTGTGCTATTCCGATAATGCGGGGAAAGCATGTGAGCAAGCCTGTTGATGAACTGGTGGCAGAAGCAAAAAAGCTGGCCTCAATGGGTGTGAAGGAATTGATGCTGATAGCGCAGGAACTCACCTATTACGGGCTGGATATTTATAAACACCGGGCCTTGCCTGCGCTTTTGAAGGCATTGGCCGGGGTTGAAGGCATTGAATGGATAAGGCTCCACTATGCCTACCCCAGTAAGTTTCCCATGGAGATTCTAGATGTAATGGCCGCTGAGCCTAAAGTTTGCAGGTATCTGGACATGCCTTTACAACATGCCAGCAATCCGGTTTTGGAGCGGATGAAACGGCAAATTACCCGGGAGGAAACAGTTAAGCTCATCCAAACGGCGAGGGAAAAAGTACCGGGCATTGCTATCCGCACCACTTTTCTGGTGGGTTTCCCCGGTGAGACAGAAGAAGATGTGGATGACCTGATCAACTTCATTCAGGAAATGAAATTTGAACGCGTTGGTGTATTTGAGTACAGCCACGAAGAGGATACTACAGCTTACGGGCTTGAAGATGATGTGCCGGCAGAGCTCAAAAAGCAGCGAGCTCAGCGCGTTATGGAAGCCCAGCAGTTGATCAGTGAGCAACAGAACCGCGAGAAAATTGGCCATGAGTACAGGGTATTGATCGACAGACTGGAAAGTGGTTTTTTTGTTGGCCGAACTGAATTTGACTCCCCCGAAGTAGACAATGAAGTTTTGATTAATTCTGCTCAATATTTTTTAAGAATCGGCGATTTTGCCCGGATCAGGATCACGGAAGCTGATATATACGACTTATATGGCGTTCCGGTGAACTTATAAAAAACCAAGCTCCATGAAATGCAACACTGAAATAGGTAAAGCAACCTCAATCATCGTTCACCGTCCGGATTACGGTATTAACCGGATCACTCCTGAAATGACAGGCCAATTTTTATTTGCAGATACCATTTATCTGGAAAAAATGCAGCAAGAGCACGATAAGCTTACCGGGGTCATCAAACTGCTGAACAGCGATGTCAAGATATACGATATCAAGAACTTGCTGCGTGAAACACTGGAAGTGGGCGAATTGAATAAAAAGCTGATCAAGCTGATTGCCATTTTTGAAGAAATGCCGTCACGCCATGTTGAATCCATGCGGACACTGTCGGCTCATGATCTGGCTGAGGTGTTAATAACCGGGCATTCTGAGGTGCTGAATACACAGTTTTTTGCTCCCCTGCCCAATTTGATGTTTACCCGCGACATCGCCTGCACGGTCAATGATCATGTAATTATAGGGAAAGCTACTAAAAATGCACGAAGCAGGGAAAGCGTACTTACTCAATTTGTTATTTACGGACATCCCCTGTTTAAGGCATTTCAGAAGACCGATTATGAAAACATCGTCAACCTCAATCGCGTGGATGAGTTTCCGCCTTCCAGACATGGCCGGCCTGTGGGACTTGAATGCGGCGACCTGCTGCTGATCAACAAAGACACCCTGGTTGTCGGCATTTCTTACCGAACAACACAACATGCTTCTGCTTTACTGCGATCAAGGTTGTTTAACCGCGGCATAGTCAAAAACGTTCTGGAGGTTGATTTGAGGCCTTTCAAGTATGCCCGGCATTTAGACACAGTGATCAAGCAGACGGACGTATATGATTTTGTTGCCTACCGCCCCATGATAGAAGGAACCATAGCCCCCAAAGCGAAATGGTTTAATAATGATCCTAAAAACTACAACGAGTTTCAGGACATTCATACTGCAATTGGTGAAATACTGCAGCATGAAATTACATGGATATGGGCCGGTAATGACGTATGGCCTTTTGACCTGAGAGAAAGCAACATGCAGGCCATCAATGTTCTGAATACTGCTCCCGGAATAGTTATTGGTTATAACCGGAATGTAAAGACTACCGAAGCATTCAATGAAGCCGGATACGTCAGCGTAAAGGCCAAGGATCTGCTGAATGATGAAACAAAAACCATTCCCGGCCACAGTAAAATGATCATCAACATGCCTGCCGGAGAATTGAGCCGCGGCATGGGAGGCCCTCACAGTCTCGCATGGGTGGTAAACCGTTTGTAAGTTTAGGTTTTGGCCTGAATCGGCTACAACAGGTTGATTTGTGTATATGAATAAGAACTTTAATAGCCGAACTTTGCGTTATACCATGTAACCCAAACAACAGCCCATCATGAAATACCTTATCTCAACATTTTTGCTGGGAGTATTGGCCTCCATGCAAATGTATGCACAGGGGCCGGTAGATGCAGAACTCTATCAACTCCTGGGATTCAGCTCCCAGTCTGCTTTCAGGCAGGCTATCAGCAACAACCAAACCATACAGGTCAGTACAGCCACCATAGCCGGAATAGCTGATGCCTACCGCAAAAGTGGTGATTCGGAAAATGCGGAATTATGGTATGAATACCTGGCCAACTATACCAACAAACCACTCCATCGCATACATTATGCTCAAATGCTGCAGAGCAACGGACGGTTTGATGAGGCAGAAAAAAACTTTCTTACTTATCTGCAATTGGTCAGATCTGAAGAAAAAGGTACCCAGGCTTTGGGTGACTTCTATGACCGTGCCGAATACCTGCGGGTGGCTGCACAGCGAGCCAGGGATTACCGAAATGAGGATGAAGTGATCCTCGAAAATGTAGCTGTAGTCAATTCAGAATTTCTCGATTTCAGCCCTTCATATTACCGGGGAGGAATTGTGTTTACTTCTACCAGGCCGCTGGATTCAAAAAACAGAAGCGGTGGCGAACTTTACAGCTTGTTATATGCCGAAAGGGATCGCCTGGGCCGCTTAAAGAGGCCTGTGCCCTTTTCAACCAATCTCACATCTGTAAACCTGAACGAGGGTCCGGTAACATTCAGTAAAGACGGCAGCATTATTTTCTTCACCCAAAACAGCCGTGAACGTCGCGGACTACTGGGCAGAGCCGGCAAGACCGTCATGAAAATTTACCAAGCTACTCGGTCAGGGAATGAATGGATCAATGTCACCGAGCTTCCTTTTAATTCCGACGAATACAGTTGTATACATCCCACTCTGAGTGCTGACGGCACTCAGTTGTTTTTTGCCAGCGACAGGCCGGGCGGCTACGGAGGCATGGATCTTTACGTTTCTGAATTGATCAATGGGGTGTGGACACAACCCAGGAATCTGGGGTCAGCAGTCAATACTTCCGGTAACGAAGTTTTCCCGTTTATTCACGACGACGGGACGCTTTATTTTGCCAGTGACGGGCATCCCGGCAAAGGAGGATTTGATATTTTCTTCACCACTTCACGCGAAGAGTACGGCAATACGGTTTGGGGAAATGTTACCAACATGGGTACTCCCTTCAATTCTGCCGGTGATGATCTGGGCTTCATTCTCAATGTGACGGGAACGGAAGGTTACTTTGCTTCCAACAGGGTCGGTGGATCAGGTCAGGACGATATTTATGGTTACTTTAATCCCAAGGGTATCAATCAAGAATTGAGGTCTCCGGTGTCCATTACCGCAAGAATCTGTGTCAATGAAAAGGATACCGAAATCCCGGTGGCCGGTGCTGAAGTTTACATCACTGAACGCCAGATCCAGGTCATCAAGCCAAGGGGTGCCAACGAGAGGTATATTGCAAGATTTACTCCGGCCGGTAACGACCGTCACGTTCTTAGCCTGGCCAGAGAAGAAGAGGAAGACAGAAATTTCCGCTTTGTTACTGATCACACAGGTCAGTTTACATTTGTAATGCGCAACGACAAGCGGTACACCTTCGAGATTATTCAGGACGGATACAAGAGGACGGAGCAGCGATTTCTCACGGAAGGATTTGCCACTTCACAGGATCTCGACTTCTGTATTCCGGTTGAAAAGGAAATCTGCATGCCCATTATCGGAGCAGTGGTCAATAAGCGGTTTAACAGAGCGCTTCCCGGTGCCACGGTAACCGTACTCAATAAATGTACCGGTGAAGTGATCACTGCCACCAGTGATGCAGATGGAGCATTTAATTTTTGCCTTGATTGTGGCTGTGAATATGAAATCCGCGGAGAAAAGCTCAATTTTCTGGGCGATGCCGACAATATTTCCACCATTACCATTGATTGTGAAAAAGCCATGCACTTTACCCTGGAGCTTACTCCCAATATTGAGATTAACGAGGGCGAAGACGTAGAATACGAAGAGGGATTAACCATAGAACTACGCCGTATATTTTACGATTACGACAGCTACAATATCCGTCAGGATGCCCGGGCACCGCTCAATCAGCTTGCACGGGTAATGCAGGCTTACCCCAGTATGAAAATTGAACTTTCGGCACATACAGACAGCCGGGGAACCCCGGAATACAACATGGCACTCTCTTCCCGGAGAGCAGAGGCAGCAACTAATTTTCTGGTGAGCCGGGGTGTCAACCGAAACCGCATTGTATTTCGCGGATATGGCGAAACCAGGCTTCTCAATCACTGCCGTGAAGGTGTTGAATGCTCCGAAGCCGAACACCAGCTCAACAGGCGTACTGAGTTCAGAATCACTGAGTTTGACCGCAGTGATTACCTTCGGATAGACTATATCGAAAACGAGCCGGAAACAGTATCAGGTAGAACGGAGTAAGCGTTTATTAACATAGCTTTCCTGCACTTGCGGATGCAATCATTGTTGATGTTCATTGAGGATATCTCTTTGTGCATGCTTTTCCAAAGCATGGTGGCCTGGTGTCCTGTATTTCCCTACCAAACACGAACAGCTTATGACTGTTTTCCGGAAATATGATTCAGGGCGGCGTTAAAGTTCTTTTCAAAATAAGCTCCCAGTAAAGGATGCACCGGCCCCAATGCGTCAACTACCTTTTTAGCCCAGGCCAGATATTCAAGTCTGCGGGCAGTATTCCACAATGGCGGTGATTTGGCTATGTCGATTACGTTGCATGCCTTATCTGCCAGTCTCAGCAATTTGGCACGGTATGACATATCCGGGGCAATTTCGATTTGCCGGGCCCTGGCTTCTTCCTGCGAAAGACCTTTGGGATCAGAAACTTCTTCAACAATATCGGCAATCTCTTTTCCAAACTGAACACTCAGCCCCTCGTGGGTCACTCCAGTATCTTCAATAACGTCGTGAAGCAAGGCCGCACAAAGAAGTACCATATCCCTCACTCCGGCCTCGTTATAGAGAACTGTTGTCACTTCAACCGGATGGTTAATGTATGGTGTACCGTCATTACCTTTGCGCACCTGACCGGCATGTTTTACAGACGAAAACTTTAACGCCTGAAGGAACAGTGCCATATCTTCTTCGTTATACATGGGCAGTTCAATTGAAACCCTAAAGTAAAAAACATCATACAAATGTTGAAAATTTATCACAATCCCCGGTGCAGAAAAAGCCGCGAAGCGCTTCAGCTATTAGAAAACAAAGGATTGAACCCAACTGTAATTGAGTACCTCAAACAACCACTCAGCACCGAAGAACTCAAAAGCCTTTTAAAAAAAATCAAATTCCCCGGCCATAGATTTTATACGCACAAATGAAGCAGAATACAAAGCTCAATATAAAGATCAGACAATGACTGAATCAGACTTGATCATGGCTCTGACTGATCATCCCAAACTGTTGCAGCGACCTGTAGTGGAAAGTACGACCCAAGCCTTAATAGCCCGGGATTCGGCAAAACTCGAAGAATGGCTCAATAGCTTAAAAAAGCAGTAGCATGGAACTCAACAATAAAAGTTCTGAAACAGTCAATCCGATTGATCCGGACAAAGTAACGGATATCCCAGGTTTACTTCATTATGCACACCATATTGGCAGTGCTCTTATCCGGCCTGATAATACGGAGGCCATCAAGAACAATGCCGTGCAGGTGCTGCTGGAACAAACTGATGCCCGGCTCGATCAGATCAGGGAACAAATTGAACTGCTTGCCAAACAAGCTGCTGATATTGCAAAACGCCGGGAAATTAGTCTCAGCATATACAATGCATCCATGCGCTTTAAGCCTGTTGTTGGCAGGGTTTATTATTTATACATTGATCAAAGCCGGCAACATATTCTGTCCATGATTGGTCCGGAAGAATGGGGTCGGCGGGGAATGCCCTATCAGGAATATCTTCATGCCGTTAAGCTGCTCGGAGATCATACCTGGGATATTCTCAAGTAGCTTTATTCCTCAAACGGATTTTTGAATGCCTGGTTGTTGAGAAGGCGATAGTCAGTCAGCATCACTTCCAGAAAATACACCAGGTCGTCGAGATTTTGCTCGGTAAGTCCAAGGCCTATGCCAATATTGGGTGCAAGAATATTGTCGATGGTTGGTGAAGGCTTCAAATGAAAATTGTAGTGTTCCACCACTTCTCTTAAGGTCCAGAATCTGCCATCGTGCATATATGGCGCAGTTCGGCTGATGTTTCTCAGTGTCGGCACCCTGAAGGCACCCATTTCACCAAGTTTACCCGTTACACCTCCCCTGCCCGGATCGGCAAATTCACTGACGTGATCCACGGAATCCAGGCCATTGTTCATGTATAGATTATTGGTGAAAAGGCGGTCATTCATTCCGGCTGTATGACAGTGTATGCACTCTGCGTCTCCAAGTAATGCACCGGTCTCAAAAAAATACACTTCCATAGCCCGTACTTCCTGTTCGGTGGGGAAAGGCGGCGGGCCGTGATAGCCCGAAAGCACATCATAACGTGTGCTGTCAGAAATAATGGTGCGGATAAACTGGGCAAGTGCCTTGCTCGTCATATTGCGGTCAACCTGACTGCTGTGTGTTATACCGAATGCTTCCCTGTACATTTCAGGATAAAAAGTGCTGCGTCTCAACTTGGTTTCAACCCTGTTCCAGTCCTCAGCCATTTCAACCGGATCTTCAACTGGCATCAGGTGCTGTAACTCAAGTGTTGAACCTGAACCATCCCAGTTAAAGCCATTATTGTTCCACAAAAGATTCACCAGTGCCATGGAATTGCGGCTTCCCATTTTTCCATTCACCCCCAAACTAAAAGGTACATTGGCAGCAAAGGAAAATTCCTGCCGGTGGCAGCTGCTGCACGAAATGGTAGAATCGAGAGACATGATGGGGTCGTAAAACAAATGCCTTCCCAGTTCCACGCCTTCTTTGGTCAGCGGATTATCGGCCGGAATTACCGGAGGTGGAAAATTTCCGGAATAACTCAACTCATAAGGTTGAGGATTATACGGTATATGGGTTAGATCCCGGTCTGTGGGATCAAAAGGTGTTGAAGGGTCATCGGGTTTGCAGGCTCCAATAGCCAGGATCAATACGACCATTCCTGTAAAAATAATTCGTGTCATCATACTACTTCAGCTTATCGGCTCTGGCTATTTCAGTGAGTGCTCTTAAAAACTCAACAAGATCATCTGACTCGGCGTTTGTGAGATTCAGTGGTCTAACAGCCGGATCCTTCCATTTATTATCCGCCCCGCCCCGATTGTAATGAGCAACTACATCGTGCAGAGAGGAAAACGAACCATCATGCATGTAAGGCGCTGTAATGGCAACATTGATCAGAGATGGAACTTTAAAAGCCCCTCTATCGGCTGCATCCAGGGTTACTTCTTCCCTGCCTCTGTCACGATTTACAGCATAAATATCGTTGTTTCTGAATGAAAAATCCGAGTACAAAGGAGGTGAGTGGCAACCCATACAACCGGTTCTGTCGCTTTCAAATAAAGCCTTGCCCCGCATGGCAGCCGGCGAAGCCATATCTGTTTCTATAATCATCGTACCGCTAACAAGGGTATGCTGAAAAGCGGCCAGTGCATCCAAAAGCAAGGAAGGGGCAAACGTATCGATCCCAAAGGAATTGAGCATAGGCCGGTAAGTTGGGAATAATCGCTGTGGAGCCAGGTGTATATCAAACCCCATTTCAAGCGGATCAGTAATGGGTGTAATAGCCTGTACCTGCAGACTGGAAACACCGCCATCCCTGTTGAAAGAAGAGGCTGCAGTGACGTTGATCAGAGAAGGTGCATTCCTTTTACCCATGGCTCCACCCACTCCTAAGCTCAAAGCCAGGGTGTCAGCAAAAGCAAACTGCGGAATATGACATGAAGCACATGAAATGGTACTGTCAATAGAAAGAGCTTTTTCAAAGAACAATCGCTCGCCGAGTTGTTCAAGCTGCTCTGTGGTAAGCTTACCATAAGAAGCTCCTGAAGAAGCTGTGTCTGTTGAATGTTTGATATCTCTTTGTTGCGGCTGCTCACAGCCGCCCAAAAAAAGCCATATACCCCAAAAAAGCAAAACCCCGGAAACCCGTACTCCCCTACTGCTCCTTAATTCGGATAGCATGAGCAAGATTGTTTGTAATAAGATCCGCCAGCCAGGCGTCATCCGGGCCGGTATGGGTAAAGTTGTGGGTAGTAATGTCAAGCGGTTCACCGTTGTGCTGAAAAACATCCACCATGTCAATTTCCAACGCCAGTCCGGTAGTGCCATTGGCGGCAAGATTGAGATTGACCGGTACCTCCACCGTATAATACATCAGGTCTGAACCGGTGTGGTAAGTCGGATAAATGTCAACGTTGGACGACCCCTCAGTGGCAACCTGTGCCTCGAGTACTACAAAAATATAGGTTTCGCGCCAGGGCCAGTAATTTCCCATATATCCCAACGGGTGATCCATGGGATACTGAGCCGGGTTGGTAGCGTTAAGTTCGGCAGTAAGGCCAATACCAAACCGGAGTGTATGATAGGTTCCGGGGTCAATATCGGTGAAAACCAGTTGCTCTCCCACCTGAGTCCCGGCTTCATCAGCGTGATTATTGCGAAAATCGAGCATAGCCACATCGGTGAGCTCAACCGTATGGGCATCCCCAATCAGGCTTACATCGCTTATGTAAAATCTGAAGTTGGTATAGCGGATAAAATTGATTCCCGGGTAGTCGTAATGATTAAACATGACCAGTGGCTGATCCTGATGGAGTGCAAAGAAACTGAGCTCCAGCGTGGATGCTGGCTGATCATCGTCATCGCGGCCGCAGGCATTAAAAATGGCCATGGTCAAGACAAACAGCAATAAAAGAGTCGGTGTGGATTTCATGTTAAGTGAGTCAATTAATGCCTTAACCTGAATTTCATGGAATATGTTGATAAACAGCACCCGGTAAATTTTCAGTCAGCTTTGCACCCAGGTTTGTCAGGGACATTCCCTGAATAAACACGCCGTCAAACAATGCAGTCAAGTCTAATACTAAAGGAATATCAAAGTTACTGTTGCGCGGCACATCATAATCAAGAGGAATGTTCAGTATGGAAAAGGAATATACGGGAATGAGAATTTCAAGCCCCGTATTGTCTTCCGGGTTAAAGCTTATTCTTAAACGCAGCATGGCATATCCAATGTCCGTTGCCAGGAACATTGATGGCGACCTGACAAGCGGGTGAGTGGCAGAAAACTCAAGTGGGTTAGAGCGATTCCAGACTGGACTGATCCCGGTTCTGAAACTCAGCCTTTCTGCCTTGCCCTTCATTCGTACAGATCCCATGGTGGAAAACTGAGAGCCTAGGGTAAACCTGAAAACATCGTCAACAAGCCGGTGTGAAGACGTATCAGACAGATCGGTTATGGTGATCAGATCCAGAACTCCAATTCCTTCATCGTTTTCAGGGTATAGATTGACCTCGCTGAATAATATATCCAGCTCGCGAAGGTAAAAGGACTGCCCAGCTGCATCTGCTATGGGAATGGAATCTGCAAAAGTCGAATCAAGAAGTTTTGGGAACCACTGAATTCGCATAGTTGCGTAAGTACAGCAACACGAAACGGTAGCTGAGGCCCTGAAATTGATAGCCAAAGGATCGAGGCAGGCTTCCTCTTGTTCGTTACAGCTGTTGAAACTTGCAATAAACAAGATTGATATGAATAAAATTTCAAGATATCCGAAACTGGTTTTCATGAAACCTGCATTAAAGTTATCATTGATGTGAAATCGGCACAGTTTTTGCAAGGTTATGCGTACAGATTAAGTCTATGGAAAACCAGCAACGGAAAGCGAACGATTTTAGAATAACTGCCATTATCCTGGTACTCGCCTTTTTACTGCATCTCGCATTGATTTTTTTGATTTATTACTCAGATAATCAACAAAGTTTCCAGGTTTTCTCCTGATTTCAGTTCCTTAGTTATTCCAGTAATATCAACTCTGCACTTTAGCCCTGGAACAGTCCGTGAATTTCTGCATTCACCAAATTCACTACATGGCCGAAATCTTCTTGTTTTCTGATGAAGTCTAAATCATCTACATTGATAATCAGGAGTTTGCCTGCCTGATAACCCTGGATCCACGCTTCGTACCTGGCATTGAGTCTCTTCAGGTAATCAAGGCTCATACTGCCTTCGTATTCTCTACCTCTGCTGCTGATATGTCTAACGAGAGTCGGGATACCTGCCTTGAGATAGATGAGAAGGTCCGGAGGCCTCACCTGTGATGACATAAGCTCGAACAAGGTGAGGTAATTCTCGAAATCGCGGGTTGACATCAGGCCCATTTCATGGAGATTGGGTGCAAATATATGGGCATCTTCATAAATGGTTCTGTCCTGTATTACGGTATTTTCTCCTTGCTGAATGCGAAGAATCTGCCGGTACCGGCTATTGAGGAAATAAATTTGCAGATTGAAAGCCCAGCGTTTCATGTCGTTGTAGAAATCGCGCAAATAAGGGTTGTTTTCGGTGTCCTCGTAGTGGACTTTCCAGTCAAAGTGCTGAGCCAGGCGTTCTGCCAGTGAAGTTTTTCCGGCACCGATATTTCCGGCAACGGCAACGTGTTTAATGGATGGATTCATGAAACAAACTCATTCAATGCGATAAAATACGAAGGTACAATCTGCCCGTGGTATTCCATAATGGATTTTCTGCCGTTGTCAGCTAACATTTCATCGAACAAATCAATGCTGCCCTGATAAAATTACTAATTTGGCACTGTGAATGATACCTGATGAGCCGGGTATATAGCTGTAAACTAAAATATTAATCAATGGCTGCAGCCATACCGATACATACAGAGAACGTGATTGACATCCGAGGTATAAGCAAGGTTTATATCATGGGGCTTGCCAAAGTTTTCGCATTACGCGATATTTCACTGGAGATTCAACACAATGAATATGTTGCACTGATGGGTCCATCAGGTTCGGGAAAATCAACCCTGATGAATCTGCTTGGATGCCTTGACACACCTACCACAGGGACATATTTGCTAAACGGCCACAATGTAAGTAACATGACGGATACAGAACTGGCAGGAATAAGGAACAAAATGATCGGATTTGTTTTCCAAACCTTCAACCTTTTACCCCGGTTATCAGCTATTGATAATGTGGCATTGCCATTGGTTTATGCTGGAACAGGATCAAAAACCCGCAGGAAAAAGGCCATGGAGGTGCTGGAAATGGTAGGGCTTGCCGATCGTGGCCATCATAAGCCCAATGAATTGTCAGGAGGTCAGCGTCAGCGGGTAGCCATAGCCCGGGCCTTGGTTAATGACCCGGCCATTATATTGGCTGATGAACCAACGGGAAATCTCGACACCAAGACGTCACTGGAAATTATGTCTATTTTTGAAAAGATCCACGATGCCGGAAATACCGTGATTGTAGTAACTCATGAGCCGGATATTGCAGAATATGCACACAGAATAGTACGACTCAGGGATGGGTTGGTGGAAACAGACAGCCCTAATCCTCATCCAATCCGAACTAATCAGCTACCGGAGGTGTCCGGATAAAACATCACAACCCATGGCCGGAAAAATATACACAAAAACGGGAGACCGGGGGAGTACTGCGCTTTTTGGCGGAACGCGGTTGCCCAAACATCACATGCGCATTGAAGCTTACGGAACGGTGGATGAACTGAACAGCTGGGCAGGCATGGTCAGAGATCAGTCCGATGATGAAACTGTGAGAGAACAACTGACGGATATTCAGCATCAGTTATTCGTAACTGGTTCCCTGCTGGCTTCAGGCGAAGAGCCGGGACCTTATATTCCGGGGCTTGAAGAAGATTCCGTAAGGAATCTGGAACAGTGGATGGATAACATGGAAAAAAAGCTGGCCCCATTGAAGAATTTCATCCTGCCCGGAGGCCATCCTCATATCTCAGCCATTCATATTACCCGCTGTGTTTGCAGGCGGGCGGAGAGGCGGCTGACTGCACTGGCTGAAAATGAGAAAGTTGACTCAATTCTGATCGTTTACCTTAACCGGCTTTCGGATTACTTTTTTATGCTGGCCCGGTACGAAGCCATTCGCAAGGGAGTTGATGAAATACCATGGATAGCAGAACGTGGGAGGAAACGTTAAAAATAGTTAACACTTTAAACTATTGTTGGTACGCTAATGTTTCAGGCATTATTATGAAGCTCCTTTCTTCCTTTTTATTGATTACTCTTTTACTTATTGCAGCTCTTCCCGAGACATATGGTACCGGGTCGATACCGTCATCCGATCAGGACCCCGGGGAGATACCCATCCTCAATTTTGAAGAGTTTAAGTCGTATCTCAATAAAACGGATGATCAACTTTATATCATCAATTTTTGGGCCACTTGGTGCGCACCCTGCGTAGCTGAATTACCCTATTTTGAGCGCATCAGGGAGGAATTTTCTGACCGCGGTGTGAAGGTAATCCTGGTGAGTCTGGATTTTCCTCGTCAATATGAAAGCAGGCTTGTACCCTTTGTCAAGGATTTTCCGCTACATTCGGAAGTGCTTATGCTCAATGATCCGGATGCGAACAGCTGGATACCCCGGGTTTCTGAAAGATGGACAGGCTCTATTCCGGCCACGCTGGTTTACAAAAGCGACCAACGACAGTTTTATGAAAAGCAGCTAACCTATGAGGAGTTGCTCAGTATAATTGAATCCTTTTTTTAATCAAACTTGAAAACAAATGAAATCAGTTACATTTCTCGCATTGTTCAGTTTTATTGCTGTCCACATGGCCGCAATCAATCCACCGGTATCCAAAACATCTTCGGAAGAGCCCACAAGTGGTTATAAGGTTGGTGATATTGCCGAAGATTTCAGGCTAAAGAATGTTGATGGAAGCTATGTTTCCATGAGCGATTATGAAGATGCCAAAGGCTTTATCATCATTTTTTCCTGCAACCATTGTCCCTATGTGGTAGCATACGAAGATCGGATGATTGACCTGAACAATCGCATGACGAAACTGGGTTATCCGGTAATTGCCATTAATCCCAATGACCCTGAAGTACAGCCGGCCGACAGCCCTGAGGCCATGAAAGTACGAGCCCGTGAAAAAGGCTTTACATTCCCTTATTTGTTTGATGAGGGGCAGAAAGTGTATCCAAAGTTTGGCGCAACACGCACGCCCCATGTTTATTTGCTCAACCATACCAATGAAGGATTGCGCGTTGAATACATCGGAGCTATTGATGACAATTACCAGGATGCCACAGCTGTACAAACCCGTTATGTGGAGGACGCCGTGAAAGCACTGCTCAGCGGAAACGAACCTCCGGTAACTTACACAAGAGCTATTGGTTGCACCATTAAGACAAAAAGAAAGTAGAATTCAGTTCTGTTTAATATACATAACCAGGCCGGGCACTTTCAAGGTGTCCGGCTTTTTTTATGGCGTATTTAAGCCGGAATATGCTGGCCAGTAATCAGTCCACTTTGCCGGCACTCTGCTGAACTGATTTTACTTCTTCCATAAATTCTATACTTGCACTGAGATCAGCCAGTGCTCTGGCATTGACCGGGAAATTGATTTCATTCACCATTAGTTGGTAGCCCGTAAGCAAAATGGTGGTATCCGGAAATGCCGATGCCAGCCTTTCAATGTATTTCTGCGGAGGCTCTAGTGTGAAACTTTCTGAAAGTATGGTGTAAATGTACCCTGCATGGTGGACTTTTTGCACGGCAGCCAGTTCCTGTACCGATATATCCTGCCCAAGATAAATGGGATGGAACCCTCTTTTTTTGAGCAGAAAGTGAATAAAGAGTAAAAGAAGTTCCTGGTTTTCTCCTTCAGGCAGAAACAGGATGAATTTCGCGATACCTTTGCCATAGGGTACCGGCAGGTCATCGATAGCAGCAATCAGTTTCTGCCTGATGATATTGAGGATGAAATGTTCCTGTGCCGGCGTTATGCTGTTGGCCATCCACATGATACTGAGCTTATTCAAAAAAGGCAGGATCAGCTCGATCATGGTTTGTTCAAATCCATGTTGCCGGATATTGGTGCGAAGGATTTTATCCAGTTTGTATTCATTCAGCTCAAGCATGGATAAGGTCAGTGTATCATGTTGAGTGGTTTCATCGGGTGGGATCTCAGAAATGCGTGCAATGCGTTCGGCAAATTCCTCGCCGGACATTTTGGCTATCCGGGATATTTTAACGCCATTTTTATTGAGCAGCACAATATTGAGCAGCTTATTCAGATCTGCTTCGTCATAATACCGGATGTTGGAATCTGTCCGGTGCGGGGTAAGAATATGATACCTGGTCTCCCAGGCTCTAATGGTATGAGCCTTTATACCCGAGAGCTTTTCAAGGTCTGTAATAGTGTAAACCGCCAATGATCAAAGTTTTACGTACTCCGCTCTTCCCTGTAATCACATCTGCCGGTATGGTACAGGGATTCAAAAAGCAAACATAGCTTTCAGAAAATAGTTTGATGGGGTTGTGAAGCTGCAGACAGGCAAATGTAAAAATCATGGCTTAATACTGAAAAACAAAGCAAAACAAATTATCACATGAAGTGTACTGCCATATCAAACGGGATCAGGATACCTCAACCTGGACTACGCTGCTGAGCGTGAAAGTAAGCTACTACCTTAAATATCCGGACCATGCTAAATTGGGCAGGGTGTACAACAAAGAGTCATCAAAAAAAATCATTCAGACGCCAAAAGAGTTTCCCAAAAAGCTTTCCTGCAAACCAAATTACCAGATGAAGAGAATGTCAAAAGTACTCATTTAAGAGATTATTGGCTATATGTACTACCTTAGCAGGAAAGTTAAACGATGCGAGCAAAACTCGGCAAGTTCCGGCAATTTGTCAGCACACTGCTACCGCTGGAAGCTGAACTTCTGAACCGTGTGGAACAATTTGAAGATCAGGAGAGAAAGCGAATTCTGAGCACTGTTTACGTACAGGTGACGACAGGAAATTCCGATATTGAGTTTGACGAAAGCATCGATAAGAGGAAGTACAGTGACGTGCTGAAGTGGATGCAAAAGCGTTTGGAAGTCCTTGATGTGGATGCTGAATATGAGCTGATTACGATTGCCGGACTGAAAATTCAGCGCGATGAGGTGACTCCTGAACTGGATCGCCGGATCAGGCAGTGGCTGGAGAACATCAGGCATTCATCTTACAATTTCATAGCATTTTACGAACTTTTGCAAAAATACCGTCAATACCTGCTAATCAGGATGCACTTTGAGCCCTTTGAGCGTATAGATGCCTACCTTTCTGAATACAGCAATGCATTTGCCGTTGCCAGAAAAGTCAGTGACCGTTTGCATCAATCAACCCGAGAAGTGGTACGCGAATACATATCGGGCAGCGAAAGTACGTCCGTGACTGATCGGTTTCTGCTCGACACTTTTTACGATGATACCTTGGATGGGAATAACCGATATGCTGCATTAGTGGGCTATACTTTCAGCATGTTCAACCGGAAACAGTACGACCGGTTAGCGCTGTTGTACGAACACCAGCAGAGCCTGTTTGCATCGGGTGCCATGTACAGCAAGCGGTTGTTGCTCAATTTTTACAGTAATTATTCAGTGCTGTATGGGCATTTGGGTAAAGGTGCGGAAGCGATTCAGTACGGGTATTTATCCGTTAAGAGCAAAAACAACGATTACCTGCATTATGTCAACAACCTTGCAGCCCTGCTGTTGCGACAAAACAGGCCGGAAGAATGCCTGGAGCTGTTGCGCAGTGCATTTCCGGAAGGGAGGAATGCTCCCGGATTCCAGCAGCGTCTGGGGATGGTAACATTCTACCTTTTAAGTCTGAACAGAACCGGCCGGTTTGAAGAGTCGGAGCGATTTGCAAGGAATTTTTTCAAGGGATATAAAAAGGAAATATTCAATCACCGGTGGCATCTGTTTATCAGTGCCTGGTTTCAGGCCATGATCCAGCAGGAACAGTTTGACCGCATTATTTTACTGGCCCAGCGCAATAATGTGATCAAAAAGGAAAAAGAGTTTATCCAAAGGGCTGCTTACATGCCCTATATTCCGGTGTACTATAGTATTGCTGCATACAGGCTGGGAAAGGTGAGCCGGCAACAGACCCGCCTTGCATTGGAAGAATTAATGAGCGGCATCCGTTTCCCGGAATACAAGCGCAAGTACATCAGCGATTTACTGGATGAAATTCATGCCTTTGCCCCTGCACTAGGCCGGTTCAATATTCCCGCTGCTCAACCAATGTCTTGAGTCCATGAAATTTGAAATCCCCGCTGAGCAAAGTTTACGGATAAGCACCTCAACATTGGATACCAATGTGTCCTGGTTTGATCGCGGCAACGGAGATACTATCCTTTTTATTCATGGGCTGGGCAGCACGAAAGAAAGCTGGCTTAAAAACACAGGTGACCTGTGTGAACAATACCGCTGCATTATACCGGACCTGCCCGGATACGGAATAAGCCATTATCAAAAGTTTAAACCCGATGCAAGGCATTATGCAGCATTGCTGTTGCAGTGGCTGGATGAGATGCATCCGGAGCAAATAAGCGCTATTGCGGGTCACAGCATGGGCGGGCTGGTGGCCGGTTATATGGCAGCCATGGCACCGGAAAAGTTTCCAAAGCTGATACTGGTGGCCCCGGCAGGTTTTGAAACTTTTAATTTGTGGCAGCAACAATCAATACTGAACACCTACAACCCGTTGCTTCTGCGTAACGTAACCGATGAGCAGATTGAATGGAACTACCGGCTCAACTTTTACCACTTGCCCGAAGATGCCCAAATCTTAATCGATCTCAGAAAGAATTTGCGCTATTCACCCCATTATGATCAATATTGTCATACCGTGGCAGCCAATATTAAGCACATGGTATCCGGTTCATTCAGGGGCATTTGGGAGAAAGTTTCTGCCCGGGCACTTTTGCTTCATGGTGCGGAGGACAAACTGATCCCCAATCCGCTAAGCGGAAAAACCGTACAGGAACATCTGGAGAATGTTAAAAGCAGATACCCGCAATTCAGGCTGATCAGTATCCGAAAAGCAGGACATTTTGTGATGTGGGAACGCGCAGACCTATGCAATCAGCTATTGAAGGCATTTATGGAGGAAAAGGAAGCTAATTGAACCGGTCGAGTAGAATTTCTTAACAGTTTGATTGGACAGGTTGAAGGGGTACAATATAAATAGCTGAAAGTATTTCAATGGCCTAATGTTTCGACAGTTATGTTTCAGAAAAAGTAGTGGCAATGCTTAGCCGTCATGCTATGTTTATAAAAACAGCGCTTGGGTTGCTGAAAAAAGCCACAGGTAAGTAAATCAAGTTAATAAAATAGTATTTTTGCGCACCATAAAAACAACACCTATGAAGATGTCTCTTAGCTCCATGATTAACCCCATAGCATTTTTAATGATACTCAGTTTGCTGTTTGTGCAGTGTGCCGGTGATCCGGAGGAATCAGAATCAATGATGGGAATGGATGATGCGTCTGAAGCTGAGGTCAAGCCCAATATTTTGGCCGGCATGAATCAGACACTCACTGTGCATACCGGTCGTTCCAACATCCTGTGGAATGGAAAAAAGATAACCGGAAAGTACCATATGGGCAGTTTGAAAGCATCCGGAGGACATCTGACCGTGGCCGACGGCGAGATTATCGATGGTACGGTAACGCTGGACATGAACAGCATCAACGTGCTGAACGAGGAAGGTTCATCCAAAGAAAAGCTTGAACGCCATCTTATGTCTGCTGATTTTTTTGAGACTTCCACATGGCCTACGGCAACATTCAGCAATATCACGGCCCGTCCTTCAAGTATGGACGAAAGAGGAACACATATCATTTCCGGTGAACTGACCATGAAAGGCATTACTCATCCCGTTAGTTTTCCGGCAAATATGCGATTCAGGGGTAACAGCATTCAGGCCAAGAGCCTGCAATTTGCTATCGACCGGTCTAAATGGGACGTGCGCTACGGTTCGCGTTCGTTTTTTGCCAATCTCTCGGCCGACGATATCATTGATGACAATATTCAGCTGGTGATCAACCTGTACGCAGAACAATAGCCACTACCCTGTCGGTCTCAACTTCCAATTAAGGATTCATCAGCCCAGACGTTCGCTGACGTTATAAGCGTTGCGCTGGGGTGCCTGCCGGGATATAAACTCGGCCAGGAAGCCCGTGGCAAACATTTGCGTTCCAATGATCATGAGCAGGATTCCGAAAAAGAACAATGGTCTGTCAGCAATTCCGGGTACGGCAAACAACAGTTTTTCAATACTCAGGTAAAGGAGTATAAGGAAACCGAATGCAAAGGCAACAGTGCCAATGAGTCCAAAAAAATGCATGGGCTTTTTCCCGAACCTTCCCATAAAAAACAAGGTCATCAGGTCCAGATAGCCATTGATAAAGCGTTCAATTCCGAACTTGGTAACCCCGTATTTTCGGGCCCGGTGCTCTACTACCTTTTCGCCTATCTTGCCAAAACCAGCCCATTTGGCCAGCACGGGAATGTAGCGGTGCATTTCACCGTACACCTCTATATTTTTAACTACCTTATTTCTGTACGCCTTCAGTCCACAGTTGAAATCGTGCAAACTGATACCGGACATTTTTCGGGTAACCCAGTTAAACAGTTTGGTTGGAAGGGTCTTTGTAATGGGGTCATAGCGTTTTTTCTTCCACCCCGATACCAGGTCATACCCCTGATTGGTGATCATATCGTAAAGTCCGGGAATTTCATCGGGACTGTCCTGCAGATCGGCGTCCATGGTAATCACTACCCTGCCATTACATGCTCTGAACCCTTCGTACAAAGCTGCCGATTTACCGTAATTCCGCATAAAACTAATTCCGCGAACTGCTTTATTTTCAGTGTGCAGCTGCTGAATCACTTCCCATGAGGCGTCCTGGCTACCATCGTCAATCAGCATAATTTCATAGGAATAGCGATGAGTTTCCATCACTCTGCTGATCCACTGTACCAGTTCAGGTAATGATTCGGCTTCGTTATACAGCGGAATCACAACGGAAATATCCGGCTGAAGGTCTTGAATTGGCTGCATCGGATGTTACAAAATAATGCCCGAAGGTAGCTATTTCAATTGGATCGTTTGAGAATAGCGCCGGCTATCAGCGAGACTATTGCACCCTGAACTACCAATGACAGTGCTCCAAACACAGCCAATGCAGGCGGGCTCCAGAAAATAGATGCTATTCTGAGTGCCGTATTGATATCGCTGTCACTCATGCCGGAGTCTTCCATACCGATGATAAACTGAGCCTCCAGTACTTCACGGAATCCGGTGTTGACAAAGGCAAAATAGACATACATGAAAAACAACATGATCAGTGAAAGAACCAGGCTGGTGGCAAATCCCGTCATAAATGCCCGACCCAGCAAAATTTCTCCACCCTGAAGCTGATCGCGCTGCTGTTGAATAGCCAGAATGATAAAAATAGCCAGCACGGCAAAACCCAGCAGTGAGGAGATGATATTGGTACCGGACATGGAACTTCCGGGCTCATTCATACCTAAAAGATCAAAAACCAGGGTGAGGATAATGGAGAACAAAGCCGCCAAAAACCCGTATTTGTAGGCTGTGGGCCAGAATGAAGGCAGGGGCTTCTTTTCCATTGAGGAATCGTCGATCAGTCCGCTTGTTGAGTCAATGTTCTCCATAAGGTTTTGATTTTGGCCAAACTTACTAACTTTCGCCTATATCCGGTGAATTTTGCTATGTATGTATTCATTTTTCGGATGAATGGCTGTTGATCCACCATTCATTTCCCCTGATTACGCCATACACAAGGCCTTTGAGCGTTCTACCAATTAAGGGTGAATTTTTCGATTTCGATCGCATGGTATCCGGGGAACAAAGCCACGGCCGGTCAGGCCCAAAAAGAGTTATCCATGAAGATTCCCCTTCCCCGATCAATGCAGGCTCCAGGTTAAACAATGTTCGTGGTCTGATACTCAGGCTGTCAAGCAATCTGTCAAGCGGCACATCTGCCATGGTTCTGACTGAAGCAAAAACCGTATCCAGAGAACTTACACCAGCCACTGCAAGCCCAAACTCCCTGTCCTTGTGCTCGGCGCACCGGGGCATGTGGTTACTGCCAAGCACATCGATATGCCCTTCAATGTAAGCCTGCAGCAAGGCTTCCCTGTCGGCTTTGCCGCGCAACACCGGATCTGTTTTATACGCAGCACTGAAACCTTCCAGTGAAGCATCATCAAACAGCAAATTCATGGGATTAATTGAACAGGCGATATTGATTTTGTTTTTCCGGGCTTCCTGAATGAGGATAACACTTTGTTGCGCCGACAAGTCGGCGATAAAAAGTTTTCCTCCGGTGTACCCTGACACAGCAAGGCCATTTTGAACGGACATCCATTCGGCCAGGCCGGGCTGACCTTTCAGCCCCATTTTAACGGACATCAGGCCTTCATGAACCGGACGATCTTGCTTCCAGAGCCTGTCTGTGGGCCTGTGAATGAGATAGCAGCCGAGGGGCAGTAAATACTCCAGCGCTCTTGCCAGCAAAGCCGGAGAAAGGTTCTGATCAAGACCGTCAGAAAAGGCTTTTGCTCCGGCGTAAAACATGTCGTACATTTCAGCAGGGTGCTCGCCTTTAAGCCCGGCACTGATAGCGCCGATGGCATGAAAATGAACAACAGACCCGGCATTGCGGCTGTTGATGTACATCACAGCACCTTTGTGATCCACCACGGGTTCAGTATCTGGCCACACCAAAACGTCGGCATATCCGCCGTTCAGGGCAGCTGTGCGGGCAGTATCAAAATCTTCATTGTACTCGTGTCCGGGGTCGGGAATATGTGCACCAACGTCGCACCAGGCAGGAGAAACCCACAAATCATCCTCTGCAATAACTACGGCATCAGATGTTTGCGAATTCAGGTTGCGGTCAATTTTTTGAATTTTTCCCCGACGGATCTGTACATCGAGAACCGCACCGTGAAAAGCAGATCTGGGATCCCAGATTTTCACGGCTTTGAGTAATAATTCTGGCATTGTTTAAGATTTCCAAAACCTGATAAGAAGCGACTCAATGAGCAGGAACATCAATGCTCCCAACAGGAACCACCTCCACAAAGGTACACCTCTGCTCCGTTCTGCAATCAAAATCTGCAGATTTTGTTCAGCAGCACTCTCCAATACCTCCAATTGTGGCATAGATGCGGCATGGGCTCTGAGTACTGAAACAGGAATGAATTCCATTACCGACTCGGCCCGGCTGTAATTAAAAGCAGCCTTTGCCAAAACGCGATCGCTCTGATCCTGGATATTGTAAATCCCCGCCCGGCTTATCTGATCGTAAACGTCCAGCAAGGTAATGGCTCCAATGCCCCGTTGGCCGGGAATAAATTCGCCTTCGGCGGAAACCATCCGGTATACGGGTCTCTCACGGTCAAAGGGTGCTTCCAGTTCAATTACGCGGTCTTCACCCAGCGTATAGGCGGGTTTTTGCACACCGCGCGAAAGAAGAGCCATCCGGTAGATCATGGGAATAAAAATATCGCCCTGTCGCTTCCATTCACTTACTTCAGGGTCAGGGGGAAGAGCACTCAAAAACACATAGCCTCTTTCATATTCAAACTGTTCCAATGCTGTACTCCCGTCTCTGAATCTCAGCAATGCTTCCGTAGCAGCAGTCTGAGTCCGGCGAATGTCCCATTTACCCGTTGCCGAGGGCAACTGCAATGCTTGCCGGCTGTCATCAAATACTTCTCTGAATACAAATGCCTCTTTGTTGATGTCGGCAATAGAAAAATTGCCCGGGGAAAAGCTTCCCAACGCATTCCCTCCGGTGGCCGCCAACAGTTGATTATAAGAGCTCTGTACACTGGTTTTGCCGGGAAACAAAACGAGGTTTCCACCTGATTGTACATAGGAACTCAATGCAGTTATCAAACCTGAACTGATCTCCCTGAGTTGATCGATGGCAATGAGCTGATAATTGGGAAACCTGCTGAAATCAATCCGATCAGATGGTTCTTCCGTTAGCTGGAAATAAGGTGCCCCGGCAAACATAGCACGCCAGCTGTCTGCGTTTCCTCCGGGGTCGGTAATGTGGAGTACCCGGATGTATTCCGGCACACTGAACGAAAAATAATACGTATCGTCAAATTGCACCGGATAGTCCGTAATGCCAGCAATGCCGCTGTATAACCCGGGATCGCCAATCTGTAATTGAACGGTATCGGTCACGGTACTGAGGCCATCAATACTTATGGTTCCTACCGGTATAGTGTTTTCTCCCAGTCGCAGCGAAAGTCTGATATCATCGGCAAGGTCAACACCGCGGTTTGACATCTGAATAATGATGGGGTTAACCTGATTGGCCACCATTACTGGTGATTCAAACCACACTGAATCAATGCTTACATTGCGTTGACGCACTGGTTGCAACGGGATCCAGTGCACGTTGATAGTGGAATCGGTAATGGCCGGCAATTCAGTATCAGTTGCCTGAAAATCCGAAAGCACATAAGCCTCTCTTATTTCCGTGCCCGACCGGTACAGCGCTTGCATTTGTCGTTCCCACACTTCATTGATGGTTCGCGAAAAAGGTTCAATCTCTAATTGATTGATGACTTCACGGGCATCATCGCGGTTATACCAGCGCTGACCGATTACCCCGAAACGATTGGTCAGTATCTGAAACTCATCTTCCGGTTCATAGGCATCAACAATTTCCAGTGCCTTAAATCTGGCCTGCTCAAACAATGTCAGGTCACGCCCTTCCCCCTGCATACTGAATGAGTTGTCGATATAGATACTCACAGACCGGGCACCTTGCTGCACATCTTCGCGTGCGGCAATAAATGGCTGAGCAAACGCAAAAACCAGCAAAGCCAGCAGTATCAGGCGGCTCAACAGGATGAGCAGATGCCGCAATCTCGCCCGCTGGCTGGTTTGCTCCTTAACCTCCCTGAGCAACCTTACATTGGTAAAGTATACTTTTCTATACCGCCTGAAATGAAACAAGTGGATAATGATGGGAATCAGCAAAGCAAGTAAGGCCCAGAGAAACCAGGGATATAGGAATTGAATCATGTTGTGAATTCAAACTTGGGTGCGCAAATGTACATTAAAGATTGGTTAGCCCGCAAAGCAACAGAACTGTTAAATTCTATGAACGTCTGCCGTAGGATAATGTTACAAACACATACCTTTACCCAACAGCATTGTAAAACTAACCTAAATTCATGCTATGAAACCTCATTATTACCTGCTACTCATTCTACTTATTTGTTCGTCCGTCAGCTACAGTCAAATTCAAAACCGAACCGGAGAATTAAGCCAACTGGCACGTGGACAGTTTGAAGCAGATACAGCCTGGACATACGGAGCAGGCATAGGCATTGACTTTAACCAGCTGCTTCAGATCAATCCGAGGGTTGGAGCCGGCGAAGACCGGATTGCCTTTGGCGGACTGATCACGGCATTTGCCCGCTATAATGAAGGCCGGCTAAACTGGGACAACTCCGGATCCATGATTATGGGTGTACAAAGGCTGGGAAGCGGCCTTTCTACTATCAGACCCGATCAGCCCACACCATTTCAAAAAAGTATAGACGAGCTTAGATTAGGCAGCAAGATCGGTCTGCAGGTGAACGACACTTCCAGGTTTTACTATTCCATGGATGTTACTTTGCTCACGCAGATCACGCCAACCTATGACGGAAATTTTCTGAGTGATTTTTCAGAAGAAGGTGATCAGGGTCTGCTTTCCCGGTTCTTTTCTCCGGCTACAATACAAATTGCCCCGGGTATTGAATACAAACCTTTCGATGGAATGTCTATCCTGGTGTCACCTGCATCTTATAAGGGCATTTTTGTTTTGGATGACGACATTGCAGCCATACCTGCCCTCAACTCTGCCGGCGAGCCCCTGGGAAAAGGTATACACGGTACACCCTGGCGCGCACCTGATGATTACGACAACATTTTGCATCAATTTGGAGCTACCATCAAAGGATCTTATGCACAAAAGTATTTTGATGACAGGATGACATTCAAAACTTCACTTACGCTGTTTTCCAATTATTTGGAAGATCCGCAGAATATTGATGTGGAATGGCTTACTGAAACGGCTTTTAACGTATGGCGGGGAATAAATTTGTCGCTGACCACCAATTTGTTCTATTCGCACAACGTATTTGTACAGATCACTGACTACAACGAGCCCGGCGGAGTAAGAGGATTGGGTCGTAGGGTGAGTTTTACGCAGCAATTATATGTAAAATACAATTACGTGTTTTAGCACGAATGATTAACTTGCCCAAAATTCACAACCGCAATTCATGTCTTCAAAAAAATTGTTTCTGCTTGACGGCCATGCCCTTGTTTACCGGGCACATTTTGCCTTTATCAGCAGGCCGCTGATCAACAGCAAAGGAATGAATGTTTCAGCCATCACGGGGTTTGTACGTGCGCTTTGGGAAGTGATCAGAAATCAGAATCCCACTCATATTGCCGTTTCTTTTGACGTAACCGACAAGACTTTTCGCAATGAGCTGTATCCGGAGTATAAAGCGCAGCGGGATGCCATGCCCGAAGATATCCAAACGGCATTACCCTGGGTGCAGAAAATTGTAGAAGCCTTCAATATCCCAGTAGTAACTTCTGACCGCTACGAGGCCGATGACGTTATTGGAACACTAGCCGTTCAGGCTGCCGATGAGGGTTTTGAGGTGTACATGATGACTCCGGACAAAGATTACTCTCAGTTGGTGAGTGATCGGATATTCATCTACAAGCCCGGCAGGCAGGGCAACGATGCCGTGATAATGGGTATACCCGAAGTTCTTGAACAGTGGGGAATTGAGCGGGTTGATCAGGTAATTGACATTCAGGGGCTGCAGGGTGACAGTGTTGACAATATTCCGGGTATTCCGGGAATTGGGCCCAAAACTGCTCAGAAACTGATAGAAACATACGGCAGTATTGAAAACCTCATTCAACACGCTGATGAACTGAAGGGCAAACAAAAGGAAAGAGTGAAAGAATTTGCCGATCAGGCACTTCTTTCCAAAAAACTGGCCAGGATCCATACTGAAGTTCCGGTGAAGTTTGATGCGGGCAAATTTGCCATAGAGCCCTTCAACCGCAAACAGCTCGAAGAAATATTCCGCGAACTCGAATTCAGACGGCTTAGTGAAGAAATTCTTGGCTACAAACCCCAATCCAAAGAAGTGCAGGGCAGTTTGTTTGACCTGACCAATACACATTCAGCCGAAACTGCTGCTGCTCCGACAGAAAAATCTCCCGGTATCCATGCCGACAATACGCTGGAAAACACCCGGCACGATTACCAGGCAGCGGATACTGAGCCATTGATTGATGAGCTGGCTACCCTGCTCAGGCAGCAGAAGGCCTTTTGCTTTGACACTGAAACCACATCCCTTGACCCCCATGATACCGAGCTGGTGGGCATTGCATTCAGTATAAAACCGGGTAAGGCGTGGTATGTACCCTGCCCGCCGGACAGGGAAAAGACCAAAGAAATCCAGCAAAAACTGCGCCCTGCGCTGGAAGATGAGAATATCATCAAGATTGGTCAGAATATAAAGTTCGATGTGTTGGTATTAAAGTGGTACGGTATTGAAGTGGCCGGCTATTACAGCGATACCATGCTGATCCACTACCTTCTGGAGCCCGAACTACGGCATAACATGGATTATCTGGCTGAAACTTACCTGAATTACAAACCTGTTTCCATTGAAAGCCTGATCGGTAAAAGAGGTGCATCACAGGGAAGTATGCGCGATGTGCCCGTTGACAAGGTGGTGGCTTATGCCGGGGAAGATGCCGACATTACTTTACAACTTCACAAAAAGTTATATCCGGAACTGAAAGAAGCTGAATTGCTTGATCTTTATAACACGGTAGAAGAGCCCCTGATCAAAGTGCTGGCAGATATGGAGTATGCCGGTGTGGGCCTCAACGTGGACTTTCTGAATGAATACTCAGGTAAGCTGGAAAAAGAGCTGCTCGATACCGAACGCAGTATTTACGAAGCAGCAGGTGTGCGCTTTAACATTGCTTCCCCACGCCAGGTAGGAGAGGTTTTGTTTGACCGGCTTAAAGTGGCTTACCGCTGGCGGAAAACCAAATCAGGGCAGTACAGTACAAGCGAGGAAAAGCTTCAGGAGCTGAAAAATGAGCATGAAGTAATCGAAATGATACTGAATCACAGAGAGTTGGCCAAGCTTAAATCAACTTACGTTGATGCGTTGCCAAGATTAATCAATAAAAGGTCGGGAAGAATTCACTCGTCTTTCAATCAAGCCCTTGCAGCTACCGGTCGATTGAGTTCTCAAAATCCCAACCTGCAAAACATTCCCATCCGTACTGAACGTGGCCGGTACATCAGAAAAGCATTTATACCTGCGAAGGATAACATTTTGTTAGCTGCCGACTATTCCCAGATCGAGCTGAGACTGATTGCCCACATGAGTGGCGAAGAAGCCATGCTCGAAGCGTTCAGACAGCAAAAAGACATTCACAGAGCAACAGCATCCCACGTATTCAATACCCCATACGATGAGGTGACGGCAGAAGAACGCAGAAGAGCCAAAACCGTGAACTTCAGTATTATTTACGGTGCAGGAGCTACCAACTTAAGCCAGCAGTTGAATATCAGCCGCAGCGAAGCCAAATCGCTCATCGATCAGTATTTTGCCACGTATACAGGGCTGAAAAAATACATGGACGATACGGTGGCATTTGCCCGGGAAAACGGCTATGTTAAAACTCTGCTGGGGAGGCGTCGCCATTTGCGCGATATCAATTCGAGAAACAGCATGATGGCCAGTCAGGCCGAACGCATTGCCATCAATACTCCGGTTCAGGGTTCTGCTGCTGACATGATCAAACTGGCCATGATCGCTATTCACCGCGAAATGAAACAACAAGCACTCCGGTCAAAACTCATTTTACAGGTTCATGACGAACTCGTGTTTGATGTGGTTCCGGAGGAATTAGAAACCCTGAGACCTATGGTTACTAAGCTGATGAGCGAAGCATTGCCCGGCCTTAGCGTGCCTATTGTAGTAGACTGCGGAACCGGAAGCGACTGGCTTGAAGCCCATTAGTTTTAGACAGGGACAAGGATGCAGATTCCAATCTTCTACAAAACTGTACCCGGGAATAATTATCGGTCTGCTACGTGTAACTTTTAGCAAACCGAAAAAAAATCACCATCATGCAGCAGCCTGTTTTGGTATTTACTTCAATCATTCTCCTGAGTTAATATTGCGTTCACACCTCTTTGTCGAAATTTCACACCCCTTCACCTGAACAACAACACCGGAGCCTGCACAGTGGCTATATTTGTTGGGATTAAAATCCTGAGTTGATGAAAAATATCCTTTCGTTAATCCTGTTCCTCATCATAGCCATCACTACTGCTTCTACTCAGAATCTGCAGCGCAGAGGGTGGTTAGGCGTTCAGTTTGAAAACCTGTCTGATGCTGAAGCCCGGCAGCCTGGACTTGATCAGTCTGGAGC
>JBJHCA010000044.1:0-27815 GCA_050485785.1 Saprospiraceae bacterium
GAATCGGAAGAAGGCAGATTAAAACTGACCGGTGGACAGGGTGGCTATTTTACAGCTTTGGCAGGGTACGGTAACACCATCGATAACCTTGGGTTTAGAGTGGATTATTTGCACAAGCAAGCTGACAACCTGGGAATGCTCAATTTCAGAATTCACGACCTTACCGGCAAGGTTCAGATCCGCTTAAATCCACGGTTCACGGTTACCGGCAAGGCTGCTATTTTTGACGAATCCTCCAATGCAACCTATGTCGGTCTCACCCAGCCAATGTTTGATGCAGGCGACTATGACTTTGTACGCATTGCTCCGGATGACCGGCTTGACGTAAGAAGGATATCAGCCAGCGTGGCTATGAGATACAACATGAGTTTAAATACCGGTTTGTATGCCACTGCATTTGCCTACACAACATCCAGAAACTGGGCACGCCAGGACTTCAGCTACAGTATGCCGTCCAATCCATCAGGTGTGATATGGGGCGACACAACAGTTCCCGGAGGAGCCCTGTATATGGGATCAGGTAACGGACATCGCAACCGCCAGTTTGAAGTGGCCGGATTGGACACCAGGGTCCGTCATCGGTATCATATTGGGCAGGTAGCATCCAGACTGGATGCCGGAGCTAGGTTCATGGTGGAAAAAGCCGAAGAACAACGAATCAACGGTTCACTTCCCGATGCTCGTTCAGGCGATCTGATCAGCGATGAAATGCGCGGTTGATACGCCATTAGCGCTTATGTGCAAAACAGATGGAACCTGACCGAGGAGCTCAGCATTACAGCGGGATTGCGCAGCGAAACCTACTTTTACCACCGGAGCATTTACCGCACTTCGCAAATAGATACTCTGATCAGATCAAAAACTGTGTTAACGGATTGGATCCCCGGATTCAGTATGCATTATCAAATGAACAGAAATCTCAGCTTATATGGAGGAGTTCACCGCGGATTTGCACCACCCAGAATAACTCAGGCTATCGCCAACAGCGGGGAAGTGTACAACCTTGATCCCGAACTGAGCTGGAATTACGAGCTTGGACTAAGGTTTACAAACAGCCCGGCATTCAACTTTGAACTGACATTGTTCCACATGGAGTTTGACAATCAAATCATCCCGATTTCCGAATCGGCAGGAGGAAGTGGCTCCGGTCTGATGAATGGCGGGGAAACACGGCATACCGGAGTAGAAGTCGCGGTATCTGCTGACATTCTCAACCTGTTTAATAACGGAAGCAACCATGCTCTGCTCTTGGGAGGACATCTGACATACAGTCAAAGCCACTTCAGCAGTGATCGGTGGATAGGAAACAGCAATGACAGAACTTCTGTAAAGGGTAATCAGCTTCCCTATGCCCCCGATTTCATTATTCATTCCTCGGCTACCTGGGTAACTCCGGGCGGGTTTTCAGCAAGATACACTATCAGGTATACTGACAGGCAGTTTACCGACGAATTGAATACAATAGTACCTGAAGCCAACGGCCGGTCAGGAATAATTCCCGCCTTTATGGTGATGGATGCAACACTGCTGTATACCCTAAGAAATATGCCTCTCACCCTCCATGCCGGCGTCAAAAACCTGAGCAATCAACGGTATATAGCCAACCGCAGACCACAGGGAATCAGACTTGGCTTGCCCAGAACCATAACTGCAGGAGCTGAGTATGTTTTTTAGCCCGCCTCCCCTTCAAATTGATTGATTTTTCGATATTTGGGGGATGAAGGCTACAATGTTTTACTCATACCCGATACAGCGCGTTTCCTTGTTCTTTTTTTTCATGACTCTTTGTGCTGTGCTTGACGCACAGAATGAAAGTTTCCTTCCGGAGAACTACTTTCAGCAGGAAGTTCACTACACGATCAATGTTACTCTCGACGACAATGCCCACAAACTGTTATCCCAAATAAAAATACAGTACATCAATCATTCTCCCGATAAGCTGGGCGAAATCTACATGCACTTGTGGCCCAACGCTTTCAGCAGCCGCAATACTGCTTTTGCACGACAACTTCTGGAAAGCGGAAATACTAACTTCCATTTTGCTGATGCCACCCAAAGAGGATTTATCGACAGTCTGCACTGGACAGCCAACGGTACTGAAGTCCATTCAGAATCCTGGAACCGCCATCCGGATGTGGTTGTACTCAGGTTGCCACACCCATTGGAACCCGGTGATACATTGCATCTTGAAACGCCGTTCAGGGTCAGAATTCCGGCTTCATTTTCAAGGCTTGGCCGGGTTGGTCAAAGCTATCAGCTAACGCAGTGGTACCCCAAGCCGGCTGTATATGACCGGGAAGGCTGGCACCCCATGCCTTACCTGCACCGCGGTGAATATTATTCTTCATTTGGAAGCTTCGTAGTCAGTATCACTTTGCCTGCTAATTACGTGGTTGGGGCTACCGGCGTTTGTGTCACACCTTCTGAATGGGTGTTTATAGACAGCGTGGCAGCCAGAACCCAGGCCACCCTTTCACCTGAAGGCAGTGTGGATTTGCTCAGTGGTCACCATCCCATCCCACCATCGGACAGTGCAATAAAAACCATAACATTTGAAGCGGATAATGTACATGATTTTGCCTGGTTTGCCGATAAACGGTTTTATGTGGAACGGGATACCATCAGGTTTGAAAGCGGCAGAGAGGTTATTGCCTACACCATGTTTACCAATGAGGAACTTGAACTCTGGTATCGACATGGCATTGAATACGTTACAAGGTCAACAGAGTTTTACAGCAGAATGGTAGGGGAGTATCCCTATCCCCAGGTTACAGCATTGCAAAGCTCACTGAGTGCCGGAGCAGGGATGGAGTATCCCATGGTAACCGTTATCGGACGAATGGGATCATCCAAACTTCTGGATATAGTTATTGCCCACGAAGTGGGCCACAATTGGTTTTACGGCATTCTAGCCACCAATGAGCGCCGCTTTCCATGGCTTGACGAAGGCATGAACTCTTATATTGAACGCCTGTATACCCAGCATTTTTACGGCCAGCCGCAGCAGATCAGCGAATTTATCGGCAACATTCCAGGACTCAACATCAGACACGATATGCCTTTGGACCGATTTGCATACCGTCTGACTGCCGGACTGAATCTTCATCAGCCTCCTGACCTCCACAGTGAAAAGTTTTCGGAGATCAACTACGGTGTAAGTTGCTATATGATGCCGTCACATTTCTTCGGTTACCTGGAAGCATATCTTGGACGGGATACCCTGTTGACTGCTTTCCGGACTTATTACGAGCATTTTAAGTTTCGCCATCCCGGCCCTGATGACGTAAGAAATGTGTTTGAAACAGTGGCCGGAAAAAACCTGTCCTGGTTTTTTGACGACCTCATCGGCAGTACCGGCATCATGGATTACTTCATTTTGCGGGCAGTTAAAGACCGCGATGGTCACTGGCAACTCACAGTGCGCAACCGGGGTAGTGTACCCGGCCCCTTTACCATTTCCGGACTGAATAATCTCCAGATTATGCATACAGCCTGGCAGGAAGGTTTTACGGGGACACAGACCATAGATTTTGGACGGGGCAATTATGATGAGTTCGTGATCGATATTGATGAAGTTTCTGCTGACCTGAGGCCTGAAAATAACTCCTTTCAAAACCGACTGTTGTTCAGGAGGACACAGCCATTCAATTTTAGCATGGCTAACCTCATCAATCAACCCGACAGAACGCAGTTCAGCATTTTCCCAGTAGTGGGATACAATGTTGCCAACGGCCCTATGCCTGGTGCTTTGATGCACAATTACATGCTGCCACCTCCCAGGTTTCAATTCTATGCCATGCCCATGATAGGAACCCGCCGGTTAAGCCTGAACGGTTCCGGGCGAATTGCCTATAACCTTCAGCCGGATCTGGGCAAAATCAGACGCGCATCTCCTTACTTTTTGATAAAAAGCTACAGTGAGGAGCGTTCGTTTGAATTTTTCTCCCGATACATCAAACTGGAACATGGATGGAATATCGACTTTAAAAAACCCGACCACCGAAACCCCAGAGAACACGAAACAGGAGGCAGAATATTATGGCTGATGCAGCAGTCCCCACAGTCCGGTGACGAAAGCTGGTGGTCGCAGTTCGACCAGCGGCGGCTGGCAGAAATCTATTACCTGTTCAGGCATACCGGTTTCCTGGATCCTTACTCCATCCGAATTACAGTTACGGGAGAACCACAGTTCAGCGGCGAAAGGCAAGACTTCTCAGGTTATCTCAAAGTAAGCCTGGAGTATAACCAGTCCTTTCTTTTGGGCAAACGCGGGCACAGATTCAGAGCCCGTGTTTTTGGTGGTGCCTTCGCATACAATGCTGACAGAGAGTTTGGTGCATATCCGTTTGCCCTGAGCATGACACCAGGCCACGACTATGTGTATGACCATACCGCAATTGACAGGTATGGAAGACCGGGAATGTTGGGTCGACAAACCATAAGGGGGATGGGCGGATTTAAAGTACCTGTATCCGCTGTTTGGCAGGGAGCCAGTAACTCTGCCATTCTGGCTGCCAATCTGGATAGTGATGTTCCGCTACCCGGGTTAGGAAGAAATTTTCCGGTAAAACCCTATGCGGATATCGGCTATTTTTTCCATACCTTTCCTGTTTCCAGAGATGATAACAGTTTGTGGATCAATGCCGGACTAAAACTTGATTTGTATCTGCTCGAAGTGTATTTTCCTCTCTGGAGCAATGCGGTTCTCAGAAGGGAAGTGTACGACCTGTTTGACAGCGGTTACTTTTTAAAAACTACATTTGCTTTCCATTTTGATCGCATCAGCAATATCGCAATACTGAGGCAAATACTTTAAATCGACACATGATAGTGAAGCCCGATCTGCAAATAATCAAAGCCACGGACAAGGATTGGCTGTCACATGATAAGGTAATAAACTATCACCAGCTCGCTAATTTTTTGGTGCTCTGGGCACCGCGGTTCTTCAAAAATCAACACGCTGCTAAAATCACTGTGTTTGCCGATACCTGGGAACCGCGCTTTCACCGTCTGATAGAAGAAGTAATAACCCAGGCTCTTCCACCGTCATTCGAATGCGAAGCCGGTGCATCCTTTGTTCAGAAAACCGACTATTTGAAACCGGTTTCAGGTTATGTGATTTATCTGGGAATCCCGCCGGGGCCTGAACACCTCAGACATGCCATGGAACAGGCCGCTAAGACGGTTATTATCACATACCGCGGAGATCTTACCCGGTTACATGAAATGATTCAGTTCAATTTCAAGGGTTTCAACCGCGATCTCGTAATGGTCAATAACATTTGGAATGGCAATGACCCGGTAAAAAACATATCTGAATCCTATGGTCTGGCAGGGTACTTTCAGTTTCTCGATTACAATGTGAGCTACACATTTATGCTGGAGCGAAAAAGGAACAATAAAGAGCTGATTGAAAAGATCACCGGGTTGTTTCTCGACGGTGAAACTTTGCTTTGCCGGCTTAAAATTCTCCTGCAAAGTGGAGGAGAACTCGATATTTCACTCGATACCCGCATGTTTCGCCAGGCTATTTCCAATGCTGCCAGAAGCTGCAAAACCGACGAAGACTTTTTGGCTGAACTCAATCGCTGCTATACAGACCTGCAACGCGACAAAGACCATCAGGCTCAGGTTTTTTATCACGATTACCTCATCAGCTTTCAGTACCCGCCCTCCCGCCATAAACGTGAAGCCATCCGCAATCTTATTCACTCCCTGCGTTGGGAAGAAGATACGGAGCGGCTGTTGTTCATTCTCCAGCGAATGGGTATGATCGATGAGGCCGTGAAAGAAGACGATGGCAGGTATCAGGTAAAATTCACCAAACGACATAATCACTACTATGTCAACAGGCTTACCGGTCTTGCTTACGAACTTTTGCCCCCACAACAAGCTAAATGGCACCTTCGCAAATATCAGATCGATGAAGAATCTCTGCTGGCCGAACAGTTTTTTGAGTGCTTCATTGAACTGCTTTACCACATAGAAGTACCGCATTTTACCAAAAGAGTTACCGAGTGCCGTGATTGGGTTTATCAGGTGATGAACCATCCTGACAAGCCCAGCCTGGCTCAGCTCAAAGTGGTGCTGTCCCAAAACTATGTACCCCTGCTTCGCGAGCTGATAGTTCAATCTGCATCCGTAAACAAGAGTATGGCCATTATGGAGCAGCTGATTGTTAAGCTGCAGGGCGAAAAGCATTATACTAACAGCCTCAGCCACATGATCAACAGCTTGAAAAGCATTACCGGTTTAAGTAAGGAAGAGCCTGTGGTTTTTATCTTCAGAGGCCTTTGCGAACTGAGTGCTTCAGTATCACCCCTCAGCAGCAATTTGAAGATTGTAGATCAGGCCATGTATAGCCGTGCCAAAAAAATGTTGCTCGAAGGTGTAGAGCAACTCATCAGAGCTGAGACTTTACATCCTGTGGATGTACTCAACCGCCTGGCTGAACTGGAGCATTCCGTTGATTTTTTTGGCGAACACATTTCCGCAGCATGGAAAGCTGTAATAAGTCTTGTATATTGGCGGCATGTTCAGCAAACATCTGTTGATCTGATGGTTAAATTCAATCCGGGGCGGTATGCAGAATCTGTTTGAAAACGAGTTCAAGGATACACTGGACCAGCTCAAAGGCCGGGTCAATGAAGTCACTTCCATAGGTGAGCAGGTTGAGTTGCACCGCGATTTCCTCGAAGCCCTTATCAAAGAGGTTCAGGATATCCGAACACAAATGCAAAAAGGTTTCGACTCTTATATCGAGTCTATCAACCACAGCAGCGGGCAAATGAACGATGGCATGACCCATGCCCTCAACGAATACCGGGAAAAACTGGAGGAAATCACCCGTAATATCAGAGACAGCCATGGTGAACTGGGTAACCTCCAGGAGTCGTGGTGGAAAGAAAAACATGATGATCTGGACAATCTGGCTTCTGCATGGAAGAATGACCTCAAGTCTCAACTGGATACCATTGCAGCCAGACTGGATTCCTGGAAAAAGGATCACATACAGACCTTCATGAACAGCCTGCAAGGCAATATCGAAAGATATGCAGGTGTGTTCAAAAAGCAGTCGGATGAACTCAGCAGTCGCTTTGCCGGTCATGCTGAAAGCTCACTCATTGCCCTGGAACAAACAGTTTCTTCTATCCGCGAAATTGGCACCATGGCTGAAGAAGCCACGGCCAGGCTCACCGGGCAGATCGAAACTACCAAAGAAGCTGTGGAGTGGTGGATTGTTCAGTCCAAAATGCAAATCGATAAAAGCGAATCGCTTTACAAAGATCTGGAAAAGAGCGTTGGCGAAATGCTTCAGAAAGAAGAGGCCAATACCCGAAATGATATCATCGTCAAATTTGATGAATTGCGATTGGGATTTGAAGAACAATGCACACTCCTCGTCAAATCAGCCAAAGACAGTCTTGAAGAACAAAAATCCATGCAGGATGAGCTCATGGCCAGAGTACACGACTTGTCCGGTGCCACAGGCCCTCTGCTCGAAACCCTGGATAAGCTGGTGAAGCAGTTACAGGCTTTTAAACTTCAGGAGGCCTTTGAAGCCATTCACAAGAAGTTTCATGACATGGAAACGACCAACATGGAAATCCGTGAACAGCTCAAAACCATGGAAGAGAGTCAGGCTTCACTTATAAATACCCTCAACGATCAGGAGTTGTCGCGTAACCGGCAACAATCTGTGCAGTTTTACGTGCTGGGTGGAGTTCTTCTGGCCGGAATAATTCTGCTGGCCTACCTGATTATCGAATATTCATTTTAATGAAGCAAGGGTTGATTGGTACCACTGAATAGGCTATATTTGACGCCGCAATAAATCCCGGAACCGCCATGTTCAGCTTTAAAACCAACATCGTACACCGACGAAATCTCCGCTGGAAGCCGGCATTGCTGGGATTGGGATTCATTGTATTGTTTCTCGCCTACGCCTGGGCCATGTTTACATCAGGCAGCATAGGTTTTATTGATCGCCTTATGGCCAATATGGGGCTTGCTTCCTATTCGTTTGCCATCTATTCGGGTATCACTGCCATACTTATGGTTCAAGCTCTGTGGGCAGTTTACTACCTTTTCCGGGCAAAAAAAATCAAACGGGGATTTATCTCCTTCATGGATGATAAACTCATTATCCGACGTGGAAAAGAGGTGTACGAAATTCCTCAGTCAGATTTAACCGCACTTACTTTGGAGATCAGAGATTTGCCCGCTCCGGGGCACAAACCGCTCAAAGCATTAAGCGGAGGCAGCTTTTTGCGGATCCCCTCCAAAGACGGTGAGTTTGTTACTGAAATCGATATACTTGAAGAGAATGAAAAAAGGCAACTCCTCCAGGTTGCCGATTACCTTAAAATTGAACACGACGTGCCCGTGCTGGTTAAAAAGCCCGGTCACCATTAACCATTTATTCATCCTTTAACCCCGCATTCATGGACGGCAAAACCAAAGCACTATTGGCACACATCACCATCATCGGTTGGATTGTTGCCCTGGTACTCAATCAGGAACCCAATAAAGACCCCATGGCGTCTTTTTACATTCGCCAGGTACTGGGCATATATATTGTGGGAATCGTGATTTCCTTTATCCCCGTAGTAGGATGGATTCTCTGGCTGGCAGTATTTGTATTCTGGCTGCTCAGCCTGATATACTCCATTCAGGGTACCAAAAAGGAAGTGCCGCTGGTCGGGGAATATTTTCAGGACTGGTTCAAAGCACTCTAAGGTTTACCACTACTTAAGATCAGCATTACTGACATCCGCCAGGCCGTTGCATATCGGCATTTCCTGCGTTTTCCCCTATATCAATACCCGAAAAATATAGGGTAGGGATACTGTTAGCAGTGCTTTTGAATCTGTTTGCCGGTTTTTTATGTATAACTCTTTGTTTGTACATAGAAGCATCGTATACCTTGGTTGCCCGATAAATTTGTCGTCTACCTTTTCTCGTTTAAAAAAGGTACTCTGCTGCCTTGCTTAAAGCGGGAACACCGAAAGCGCAGAGTTGCGATACTCGCAAATAATGCTTTTCTTTGGCCAAACGAACCGAAGCCGTGCTTCAGATCTTCAGAACCAACCAACCCCTTGTATTGCTGTTGGTAATACTCATGGCCGCAGTGCTGCGGGCATCGGGTTTACTTTTACCCTCCCAGCCCGACTATCAGGCAGGTTATTTTCTGAGCGAGTTCGTCTTTGATCTTATCGGGACCAACAATATCCTTGCGTGGAGTCTCGCTCTGCTGCTGGTTGTTTTTCAAAGCGTGTACATCAACGCTTTTATGAACAACTACCGCATGATGAGGGAGATCAATTACATGCCCGGTGCCATATATGCCGTGCTGGTGAGCTCAATTCCCGATTTCATTTATCTGAGCCCTGTACTGATGGCACAAACCTTCGTAATTATTGCCGCTGAGCAGATATTCAATATTTACCGGAAACCCGATGCATCCAAAAGCATTTATAACATTGGTTTTTGGCTTGGCGTAGCCGGATTGTTCTATTATCCGGCAGTGTTTCTGTTCCTGGGTGGTTTTATCGGGCTCAGTACCATGCGTGCTTTCCGCTTAAATGAATACGTCATCATGATCGTAGGATTCTGCACACCGGTTTATCTGGGCATGGTCGCCTATTTTGTGATTACCGGCCACTTGTATACGCTGGACCCGGAAGGGATAAGAGGGCAATTCGCCATTTTCGGTTTCCTTGATCTCAGTGCCGGCAGGTGGATTCAACTCACAGGCTTTGTAATTTACATTTTCTGGGCTTTATTTTCTATGCAAATACACTTTTCGAAAAACAATATTTCCGTCCAGAAAATCCTGAATGTTTGCATGTGGTTTTTACTGCTTATAGTTTTTACCTTCATTTACAAGCCCGGCTACGGCTTCGAACATCTTTTGTTTCTGGGTATGCCACTGGTGGTCCTCATTACCTATTCTTTCCTCAGTATGCAGCGTCGCGATATTTCCGAAGGGATCTTTTTGGGAATGATCCTGTTTGCCCTCATTAATCAATATCAGGATGTAATTATCTTCCAGTTTATGGAATAACAGGGATCAAAACCATAACTTTGCAGCCTAAATCTGGTGAATCTATGAAGTTTGGCGTCATAACCTTTCCGGGGTCCAATTGCGATCATGATATGTACCATGCACTGGGCAAAGTTCTGGGCTGCGAAGTCCGACAGCTTTGGCATAAGGACAATTCCCTGGCCGGTTTTGAAGAAGGCGATTGCATAGTACTCCCCGGTGGATTTTCATATGGTGATTACCTGCGATGCGGGGCCATTGCGCGTTTCGCAGCTATTATGCCGGCAGTTATTGACTTTGCCCGCAACGGAGGATATGTAATCGGTGTTTGCAACGGCTTTCAGATCTTATGCGAAGCCGGACTACTGCCGGGTCAGTTGCTGCTGAATAAAAACCGCCGCTTCATCTGTCGTCAGGTCTATCTGAAACCTGCATCTGCTGAAACTCCCTTAACAGCCATGCTCGATCCCGACAAAGTGCTGCAGATTCCTATCGCCCATGCCGAAGGAAGGTACTATTGTGACGAATCCACGCTGGACCAACTGGAAACGGACAACAGAATACTATTTAAATACTGTGACGAAAGCGGCCTTATCACCAAAGAAAGCAACCCCAATGGTTCTTTGAACAATATTGCCGGAATATCCAACAAAAGCCGCAATGTATTTGGCATGATGCCCCACCCTGAACGGGCTGTTGAACCCATACTGGGCAGCGGCGACGGTCTCCAGATTTTCCACAGCCTGCTCAAATCAGCCGGAGTTCCCGCGCAATAAGCAATCATCGCCTCTTTTTTCCGCACTATAACAGTTTGTTAACAAACCATAACTGGCCTTAAACGCTATTCCTTCGACATCTGTAGCTTGGTATCAAAACACTTTGCTATTTTTGCGCATTGAAATGAACGCGTTTAAGTTATGAAGTTACAACTGTACAGCAGTTTCATAGTTTCCATATTTCTCTTTTTAGGTTTATCTCTTTCGGCTCAGATCCTCGATCCAGTATCATGGTCATTCAGTGCTGAACAGAAAAGCGATAAGGAGGCTATTCTTATTTTTACTGCCACAGTTGATGATGGTTGGTATATATACAGCCAGTATCTCGATAGGGAAGATGGCCCAATTCCAACAACTTTCGAGTTTGAACAGGCTGATGGCATTGAACTCAAAGGAAAAAACGAAGAAAGAGGCAGAAAAACCGAAGGTTATGATGCCGTATTTGGCATGAATCTGGTAAAATTTGCCGGTGTAGTCACTTTCTCCCAGCGGATTAAGGTATCTGATGCATCAAAGCCGGTAAGCGGTTACCTCACTTTCATGACATGCGATGACGAGAAATGTTTACCTCCCAAGGATGTCGATTTTTCTTTCAATCTGAAGCAAGTAATGAAAAGCGATCCCGTAGAACAGGGGAGAAGTGGTTCTGTGGAGGAGCGACAGCCTTCCGGTACTCCTGAACCTGCACCGGCAGAGATCAAAGGGAACAAAGAGCTGAATAACAATGAAATGTTTGGCAGCAATGAACTCATTCCGGATCGTTCTCCGGTTGGTGGAGGTTTGCTGGAGCCGGTGACATGGACCTACAAAGCCATTGCGCTGGATAACGTCAATCACGAATTGCACTTTACCGCAGTTATCGATGAAGGATGGTATGTTTATGGCCACGAAGTCCCCCCTGGTGGCCCCCTGCCAACCGAGTTCATAGTTACTGAAGAAAATCCCAATGTTGAAATCACCGGCGCCATCAGGGTTATAGGCGAAGCAATTGATGGTTACGATGCCATTTTCCAGATGGATATCACCAAATACCAGCGGGAAGTGACATTTGTAGTGCCTGTTGGCATTAAGGGTCCTTCCAGTCTGGTTCCGGGGTATCTTACCTTCCAGACCTGCGATGATGTCAAATGCCTGCCGCCTGTAGATATTGAGTTCACACTGGATCTGGAATACGACGAAAGCATTGCCGGTCTGGATGTGGCTTTTGCCACAACGGCTTCCGGTGAACGGGTCTTTAATCCTAACCGGGGTATCGATCACGAAAGCTTTGTTCAGCAATGCGGTGATCTTGAAGTGTCCGGAACCGGACTGTGGACAGTTTTTCTGCTGGGATTCATCGGTGGTTTTGTAGCTCTGCTCACACCATGTGTATTGCCCATGATCCCGCTCACGGTTAGCTTTTTTACCAAGCAAAGCAGGACCCGTGCACAGGGTATTTCCAATGCCATCTTATACGGGTTATCCATTATAGTGATCTATGTAGGGCTGGGAATGATACTCACTGCCATATTCGGTCCTGAGTTTCTCAACTGGCTGTCCGTACACCCTTTACCCAATATTCTGTTCTTCCTCATTTTTATTCTGTTTGCCTTTTCATTTTTTGGCTATTATGAACTCACTTTGCCCAGTTCATGGGTCAATAAGTCAGACAGTATGTCAGATCGTGGCGGATTGATCGGAATATTCTTTATGGCCTTCACCTTGTCGCTCGTTTCTTTCTCGTGTACCGGCCCTATCATTGGAACATTGCTGGTTGAGGTCTCAACAGGTGCAGGGGCTGACCAAACCTTGCTGGGCCGATTACCCTTGCGACCCATTATCGGTATGTTTGGATTTTCACTGGCACTGGCTCTGCCGTTTGCCTTTTTTGCCGCTTTCCCGGGCTGGCTCAACACTATTCCCAAATCCGGCGGTTGGATGACGAACGTTAAGGTAACCCTTGGTTTCCTCGAACTGGCCCTGGCTTTAAAATTCCTTTCAGTGGCAGATATGGTGAGTAACTGGGGTTTTCTCAAGTACGAATTATTCCTTGCGTTGTGGATACTGGTGTTTGCAGGTCTGGCACTCTATCAGCTTGGGCTCATCAGGTTTCCACATGACGGTCCGGTCAGAAGACTTTCAGGGGGCAGGCTGATCATGAGTGCTTTAAGTATCGCGGCAGTAGTTTATCTGGCCACCGGTTTTAACTACAAACCACTCTATCTCATGAGTGGGCTGGCTCCACCGGTACATTATAACTTCTTCAGACCCATGGATTGTCCCCACGGGCTCGATTGCTATAAAGACTTTGACGAGGCCAAACGCGTTGCACAGGAACTCAACCGGCCACTGTTGGTTGACTTTACCGGTTATGGTTGCGTCAATTGCCGGCGGATGGAAGAACACGTATGGCCCAAGGAAAACATTCTCAGGCATCTCAATGACAATTACGTGATCGCTTCACTGTATGTAGATGACCGCAAACGATTGGATGAAGTGGAATTCTATTACGACACCAACGGTAATCGGCAGACTCTCAGAACAATAGGTAGCAAATGGGCTGCTTTTCAGGTTGAAAACTTCAGGCAAAACAGCCAGCCACTCTATGTTTTGATGGATAATGACGGGCAAACACTGCTTAGCCAGCCCCGTGGTTATATGCCCAATGCCCGCGATTTTCAGCATTTTCTTGAATGCGGCCTCGATGCCTACAAGCAACTGAGTATGCAAAACCGCGAACAGCAAATTGGCGCTGCCGAGTAAACAAGCTTTGCCGGCTATTTAACTTTGACAGGCAGATTGTACAAATTCAGTCCATGAACAAAATTGAACACATCGGCATAGCCGTTCACAACCTTGATGAAGCCAACCAGTTGTTTGCCCGGCTGTTAAATACCCCGCATTACAAAATTGAAACAGTTGAAAGTGAAGGTGTCCGAACATCCTTTTTTCAGGTGGGGGAAGTAAAAATTGAATTGCTCGAAGCTACCCGGCCCGACAGTCCTGTGGCAAAGTTTATCGAAAAACGAGGGGAAGGCATTCATCATATTGCCTTTGACGTGGATAACGTCGAAAGCGAAATGGATCGACTCCGAAAGGAAGGTTTCTCCCCCATCAATGATCATGCTAAACCTGGTGCTGATAATAAACGCATCGCATTTCTTCACCCCGGCGGCACATCCAAAGTATTGGTTGAGCTTTGTGAGGATATATCCGGAAAAATACCGGAGCCACGGCAATGAGTTTCGGAATCCTGCTGCTTGCCCTGGCAGGCGGAATGATCGCCGGCATTGCCAATACCCTGGCCGGAAACGGCTCAGCAGTAACGCTGGCATTTCTGTTATGGATGGGGCTTCCGGCAGATGTGGCCAATGGCACCAATCGCATTGGTGTGTTGGCTCAGTGTTCCGTGGCCTCCTTAACTTTCTACAGACAGGGAAACTTGGCATGGGGAAACAGCGCAGGAATCATCCTGGCCATGTTGTTGGGTAGCGTAGCCGGTTTCGCTGCCACTTTTTTGTTTACTCCACAAGGATTTGAGCAGGTCATTGGATACCTGATGCTTTTTCTGCTGCTTACTTTGCTCGTCAAACCTTCGCGCTGGCTTGAACCTTCCGGGATCAATAAGGTGCCGGGCTGGTTAAAGTTTATCCTTTTCTTTTTAATGGGTATCTACGGAGGATTTATTCAGATGGGTTTTGGCATTTTCTTTCTGGCTATCAGTGTATTGCTGGTGAAACTTGACCTGTTGACCTCCAATGCGGTTAAATCACTGGGGGTAGCGGTGTATACGGTATTGATCATTGGCCTGTTTGCCTGGTTTGGGCTCATCCACTGGCAACTGGGCTTATTGCTGGCCGTTGGTCAGGCCATTGGCGGTTATCTCGCCGCCCATTTTGCAGGTACATTTCCTGCTGCCAATATTGTAGTGCACCGGATGCTTGTAGCCATTATACTGATTTCTGCTCTCAGCATTCTTGAACCCTGGCACTGGTTTGGTGTATCTTAAAGCCGGTAATGGTAAACTCCGATATTTGTTACAGTGCTCAAATTGCAGAAGTCTCTGTTATTGATTTTTACGGGGCTTTCGTTCGAGTTGAATGAAGCAATAAGCCCATTCGTTTTTCTCATCTTGTTCATGGCATTCTCTGCTGATTTCACTCCATTCGTCAGGGTCAATTTCCGGGAAAAAAACTGTGGCATCGGGGGTGTCAATGTCAACTTCGGTCAGGTATAGCTTGTCCCATAGTTCCATTGACTCCCCGTACAAAGCTCCGCCTCCAATGATAAACACTTCGGTTTCTCCCTGATCATGGGCCAGTTCCAGCGCTTCCTGTAATGAGTGGGCTACCAGAATGTTGCTGGCGTTATAGAATGGGTTCGATGTGACTACTATGTTAGTGCGTTTGGGTAGCGGGCGGCCGATGGACTCAAATGTTTTGCGGCCCATAATGACATGATGCCCCAGGGTAACTCGCTTAAAATACTGCAAATCTGCCGGTAAATACCAGGGTATCTGATTGTCCCGGCCTATGGCCCGGTTCCGGCTGATAGCTACTATGGCTGAAATGGTCATGCTTACTGGTTTTCGGGCTGCAATAAAAAGTTATCCAAAATAATTCTCAAAAGTTTGAATAAGCGCTTCTTCAGTCTTGATCTCCTGCTCACCACTGTCCATGTTTTTCAGCATGATGCTCTGTTGCCCCAGTTCATTACTGCCAATAATCCCAACATAAGGTGCTTTGCGTTCATTGGCATACTTCATTTGCTTTTTCATCTTCGCCGGCTCGGGGTAAACCTCAATGCAGTGCCCGCGGGCCCTGAGCTGCTGAGCTACCTTAAACGCAAAAGGCAAGGCCTCCAACACCATGGGCATCAGAATAAGCTGCAGACCTGATGAAGCATCAGGTGGAAACAATTCAAGCTGTTCCATCACATCATAGATCCGCTCGGCACCAAATGACACACCCACACCTGGCATGTTCTGCAGCCCGAATACTCCGGTCAGGTCGGCGTAGCGACCCCCACCGCCCAGACTTCCGAATTCCATGTTTTGGGCTGTCACTTCACACACAAATCCGGTATAATACGTCAGGCCCCTGGCCAGGGTAAAGTCAAACCTGATCTGCTGATATTGCGATCCTGCTTCAAGGAAGTTAAAGATGTTGTCTATTTCACGCATGCCTTCTTCGGCAATGGGGATACCAATCAACTGACTGCGTATGGTTTCATGCGGAGTCTCGAGCAGATCGAGCACTTTTACGGCACTTTCCACAGGTATTCCGCGGCGGATCATATCGTCAGCTACATCGTGCCGGTCCAGCTTGTCAAGCTTGTCGAGCGATGTGGTCATGGCCGTAAACAGGTTACCAATTCCGGCATATTCAGCCAGCCCCTGCAGCACCTTGCGGTGGTTAATCCGGATTACAACAGGAAGATTCAGCCTGGTAAAAACCTCGTCATAGATGCAAATTAATTCTGCCTCAAAAATCAGGCTGTTGGAGCCGATTACGTCGGCATCACACTGAAAAAACTCCTGATATCTGCCTTTTTGAGGCCTGTCTGCACGCCATACCGGCTGTATCTGATATCGCTTAAATGGAAATGGCAGCGTATGCTGATTCATGGCTACAAACCGGGCAAATGGTACAGTCAGGTCATATCTCAACCCCCGTCTCGCAATGGAAGGGGTTAAAGCCCGGCTGTCACCGGCATCAAGGGCCTGTCGGTCGGCCTTTTGGAGGAAATCTCCGTTGTTCAGTATTTTAAACAGCAGGGCATCACCTTCTTCCCCGTACTTGCCGGTAAGCGTTTGCAGCAATTCCATGGCCGGAGTTTCAATAGGCTCAAACCCATACTTACGGAATACTGACTCTATGGTTGAAAAAATGTATCGTCTCTTTTTAGCGGCTTCAGGCCCGAAATCCCGGGTTCCTTTAGGTATGGCTGGCTTCATGTTGAGCATTTTTACTGCACAAAAGTAATACAAGCAAGCACAAATTCAATTGTCATGCGTTCTTTAAGCATCCCGGCTGTCTTTATCTTTGCCGGCAATAAATAATTGGTCTATACTATGAAGCAACTTTTCAATCCTGCAAGTTTGGTTACAATTTCAGCTGAATCTCAAAGTGCAACTGTCTTCGGAATTTTATTCAATATGCCAGAACAGCAGGGCAGGAGTAGAGGTACAACGTATTTATCGCGGAAACGTAATGATTGGGCTTCTTTGTTTTTGATATCTTTTTGTGGGCTTTCTATGCTGTTTTTGCTTTTGTCCGGATGTGCGGGAGATAACATTCAAAGGGAAAATGCCGACAATTATACACTTGAAAATGCCGAATCTGCATTCACTGAAGAGCCTCAGCATAACCTTTCCCACGAAGAGTTTCAGGCATTAATCGATGAACAAGCTACCCCCGGTAAGAAAAAAGAGTTGCTGGCCACCATTGCCGAAAAGGAAGCTCAGGTTTTACAAGCTACCGGCATTACTCCTCAAAATGAACAAACGGCCCGGAACCTGGTGAACAGATATCATGAGTTCGCCACGCTGTTTCCTGCACATGAAAATGCACCTGAATATCTGTTTCGCGCAGCAGACGTACTCAGAGGACTGGAAAGCCACATTCGTGCTGTCCATACGCTTCAACGTCTTGAAAAAGAACATCCCGATCACAGGCATGTACCCAAGGCTGTCTTTCTTCAGGGCTTCATTTATGATGCTTTCCTCAATCAGCCGGACATGGCCCGCCGGCATCTGGAAACTTTTATCGAACGTTATCCTGGTCACGAACTCGAAGCCAGTGCAAGAAATATGCTCGAAAGCCTTGATGCCAGCCCGGAAGACCTGATACGCCGCTTCAGGAATGAAAATCCGGAGCGAGATCGCGAATTATAGCCTCACAAGCCTCATCAAGCATATCGTAAACCTGATCAAATCCGTCGTCGTTCCAGTATGGATCCGGCACATTGATATTTCTTCCCGGTACAGCGAAATTCATCACCAACCCGATCTTGTGGTGATGCTCGGGACGGGCAAGACTTTTTACATCCTGGTAATTTTGGCTGTCCATCACCAGTACATGATCAAACCGCTCCAGATCAGCTTCAGTAATTTGCCTGCCTCTTATCGAGCGAATGTCTATGCCCCGGCTTGCAGCGGCAGCTATGGACCGGCTGTCCGGCTTCGAACCCACATGCCATGAACCGGTACCTGCCGAATCTATGGTCCAGGGAAGCCGGTGTATTGCTGCTTTAGCCTTCAGTATCCCTTCGGCCAGAGGGGAGCGGCATATGTTGCCCAGGCACACAAACAATATACTTCGCGGTCGACTCTGCATACTTGAAGAATTTAGTGGCCAAATATAAACATAAGTCCCATCTTGATGCGGATGTATGATGTGCCGGTAACTGTATTATCCAAACTTCAGTTTGGTAAATAATTGGAGTTGATTGGCTTTAAACTTACTGCCCGCTGAGATTCTTTGCTTGAATGACGGTATGATCACTTTATGCAGGGTCATTGAATGAAAACTTCTACCTTTGCAGCGTTTTAGAAAATGACGAGTACAGACCACCATATCATGAACGAAGAGAAAAGCGGCGGATACAGGCCGGAACCCTACTGGAGTGAAGTTGCTCAGCGTATCCGGTCAAGAGGTAAAGACAATGTTATTGCCGGTGATGATGAACCCTATTACCGGTACAAGCGAAAAAAATTCCTAGACCTTTTACATAGTGTTGACTTTAGCGGAAAGCACGTACTCGAAATCGGTTGCGGACCCGGTGGCAATCTCCTCGAGGTTCTCCAACACAATCCCGCTTCGTTAACCGCAGTAGATATTTCGTCTGAAATGGCAGCTCTCGCTGCAGAAAGACTGGGTAACCGGGCACGCATAGTTAAAATTGACGGCAGCCATCTCCCGTTTGATGACGGCTCATTTGATATTGTCTTTACAGCCACAGTGCTTCAGCATAATACCGATGAACCCATGCTAAAACAGTTAATGTCGGAAATATGCAGGGTCAGCCGCCATTCTGTTTACCTGTTTGAACGGATTGATAAAACCGTCACCGGTGATGAACTGTGCCACGGACGTCCGGTTGATTTTTACGCCGAAATTTGTAGCCGGCACGGTTTCGAACTCATCAGTAAACGTTTCATCAATATCAGAGCCAGCTACTATGTATCAGGAGCTATTAGGAAAGGGTTGAATCCGCCCTCACGGCAGGAAGGTGAACCCATCAGCCGCCTTTCATGGGTAATGCAACAAATCACACTACCCCTTACCGGTCTTCTTGACAAAGCATTTCCTTCCCAAAAAGACGTGGCCAGGCTGGAGTTCAGACGACGCAGTTAAAACTGTATATCGGGAAATGTTCCAAACCCCGATATCGTCGTTTTTTACCTTCCCATTCCGTTTATCTCGGCAAGTCGTCTTATCTTGGGCATTCACCAATGGAAAGAATGATGTTGAACGCGTTATTCATCCGGAGCAGCCTGATCATTTCCCTGGTCACCTCAGTAATTGTTGCAGTCAACGCCCAGTTCGATGTTGTGCATGAACAGCGAAACATGAGCATGGGCATGCAGCCTGCATATATTGTTTCAATCCAGGGTGCTGATGACGGTAAAGTACAGAACAACTGGACCAGAACCTTGCGACGAGACCTTAAAGCCAGAGTTCGCAGTTCCCGCGATGAAATAGCTGCCACCCGGGTAGTTTTTGTGGCTTTGGGTCTGGGTGATATCGAAATCTACAGCAGAGTCAGCAAACTACAGTCAGGGGTGCAGATCATAGTCTGGTTCCGGTCCTCCGGTACATTTGTTTCGGAAGCAACTGACCTCACTGCACACAATGAAATTATCCGCTTTATGCAGCGATTTGCTCACGATCAGGTTATTGAACAGCATCAGGATGCAGTAAGTGAACAGGAACGCAAAATGGCCGATCAGGAACGCAACCTCACGCGACTTCAACGCGAAAAACAACGCCTGGAAGGAAATATAACCCGTTGGGAACAACAAATAACAGAAGCCCGGCAAAGAATTTACCAAAATGAAAAAGAACAGGAAGAACTCAACCGCCAGATTAAATCGCAGGCTGAACACCTGGATGATTTGCGCCGGCAGTTAGAAGAGGTTAAGAGAAAGTATTAATAAACAATTCTCTTCGCCCTCCATACTCAATTCAAAGGCTTAATCCTGGGCCAGCATATACTTGATGATGTCGGTTGTGGTTACAATTCCAGCCAGCTTGCCATCTTCCACCACCGGTAAACTGTGAAAATGCTCACTGGCAAATATCTCGGCAACCTCCCTGATGCTGGCATTGGCCTGTACTACCTTGGGCCTGGCCGACATAACCTGGGGTATGGTCAGCATTTCAAGGATGGCTTCGTCAGTTTCCCGCTCGTTGGTAAATATATTGCTGAACGTAAGACGATTGATGTCGTTACTGCTCAGCATACCTACCACGGTGTTGTTTTTTACCACGGGCAAATGCCTGATGTGATGCCGCTTGATGATCTTTATGGCATTCATTAAAGTATCCTCTTCTCTGATCGAGTGAACGTTTCCGGTCATGATCTCCTTGATGGGCCTGTTCATTTTCATGGCTTTTGTATTGTGTTGCGTGTTGTACAATTACTCATGCAATTTACTGGTTTCTTTTTGTTTTTAAGCCATGACCCTCCCTGATTATGGTCACATCACTTCCTGATAGTGATCACATCGCTATTTTCCGATAAGTTGTTGAATAAATTACTTATGTTTGTGCTTGCCGAATCTCTCAACTTTATCCGGTATGTCACCAGTTATTTTACAATCAACTCAGCTTGCCCTACCTCCGCATCTGGCTTTCAGCCTCTTTTCCGATGCACACCACCTCGAACGCTGGCTGGCCCGGAAAGCACGGGTAGAAGCTGTTCAGGGTGGACCCTTTGAGTTGTTCTGGAGACCTGACGACCCTGAAAATGACAGTACTATTGGATGCCGCGTTCTGGCTGTCAACGCACCGCATTTTATCAATTTTGAGTGGAAAGGGCCGCAGCGCTTCAGCCATTTTATGAACGATGTCCAACCACTCACCAATGTCATGATCACTTTTCACCCAGTAGGCTCACATACGCTTGTCACCCTCATTCACACGGGCTGGCGCGAGTACGGTGAATGGCATCTGGCCGTCAGTTATTTTACGGCAGCCTGGGCCAGTGCCTTTGAAACACTGGAATCCTATTCCCTGGACCTGGTTGCCGGTGCCAACAGGTAGGCCCTGCTTTTTTTTAATAACTTTTTTTGGGCTGCGCATACCTGCCCTTGTTTTGCCTTTGGCGCAGCTATTAATTTTATCAACCCCTTTCACAGCGGATGCCGTTACGGGCAAAGACCGCAAAAAAAAACGGTTACTCGTCATACAATTGACAGATAAAGCGTCATATATTTGACGTTAATTTAGTCAACATGTATCTCAATGCCCACAGCTGGTTTTCATGGCGCTACGGAACGCTTCCGCCGGAAGAGCTGGCGGCCGCCGCCGCCGGGGCAGGAGTGGGTTGCCTGGCGCTTACCGATATCAATAATACCTCAGGCGCCTTTCCCTTTTGGCAGGCCTGTCGGGCACAGGGCATAAAGCCTGTGTTTGGTATTGAGTTTCGCCGCGACCACCGGCTGCTTTACATTGGTCTGGCACGCAACCGGGAAGGCATGTATGCCCTGTGCAGATTGCTGTCAGAACACTCGCTCAGCGGAACACCGCTCCCTGATGTTGCCCCGCCCATGCCGGATACTTTCATTATCTACCCGCAGCTTCCCAGGGTCTCAGGTGAACTGCTTCCCAATGAATTTGTGGGCATTCGTGCCGCAGGGCTTCCCCGGCTGTTTCGCTCACCCCTTATGAAATACCGGCATGCCTTGCTCGCACTTCACTCGGTCAGTTTTGCCGACGCCGACGGGTATCGTCTGCACAAACTGCTTCGTTGCATACATCACAACTGCATACTCGGCAAACTGCCCGCCGGTGCCTGTGCATCCGCCTCCGACTTTCCGCAGTCACCTGCATGGCTGAGCGAGCAGTTCAAAGCCTATCCCGATCTTCTGCAGCGCACCGCCGGCGTGCTTGAACAGTGCAGTATGGATATGGAAACGGGCATTGGCGTTAACCGGCAGCGCTTTACCGAAAACGAACATGATGATGTAATGCTTCTGCGCAAACTGGCCGAAAGCGGATGCCGGCGCAGATACGGCGACAAAAACCGCCGGGCATGGGAACGAATGAACAAAGAGCTCGGGGTCATCGTCAAGCTGGGATTTACCTCCTATTTTCTCATTACCTGGGACATAGTCCGCTATGGCCGTTCAGCAGGATACTATCACGTGGGGCGGGGCAGCGGCGCTAACTCCATAGTGGCTTTTTGTCTGGGCATTACCGATGTCGACCCGCTCGAGCTCGACCTCTACTTTGAACGCTTCATCAATCCGCACCGAAGCTCACCTCCCGACTTCGACATCGATTTCTCCTGGGATGAACGGGACGACGTAACGGACTATGTGTTCAAGCGCTATGGCGCCGGGCACACTGCGCTGCTGGCCACCTACAGCACATTCAAGGGCAAATCCATCATCCGTGAACTGGGTAAGGTGCTGGGCCTGCCCAAGGCAGATATCGATACGCTGGTGTCGCGGCCCAACGAAGCCACCTTGCATCATCCCTTTGCCCGGCATATTTTCCGGTATGGTGAACGCATGGCATCCATGCCCAACCACCTGTCCATTCACGCCGGAGGTATTCTGGTCAGCAGCCGGCCCCTGTACTACCATACAGCTTTGCAAATGATGCCCAAAGGCTTCCCCGTAGTGCAGTTCGATATGTACACCGCCGAGGATATTGGATTTCACAAGTTTGACGTGCTCAGCCAGCGCGGGCTGGGCCACATCAAAGACGCAGTGGATCTGGTGCGCAACAACAGGGGAGAGGAGGTGAATATCCACGACATACAACGCATCAAACACGACCCCGCCGTTATGGCAGAGCTGCGGAGTGGCCACTGCACGGGCTGCTTCTACATTGAGTCGCCGGCCATGCGGGGACTGTTGCAAAAACTGAAATGCGACAACTACGTCCACTTGGTGGCCGCCAGCTCCATCATTCGCCCCGGTGTGGCCAAATCAGGTATGATGCGCGCTTACATCGAGCGATTCCACCAGCCCGCCAAAATCGAATACCTGCACAAGGTTTTTGAAAAACACCTGGGCGAAACCTTTGGCATCATGGTGTATCAGGAGGATGTGATGAAAGTGGTCCATCATTTTGCAGGCCTGGACCTGGACGAATCAGACGTGCTGCGTCGCATTATGACCGGTAAGCGAAAAACCAGCGATACCTTTCTCAGACTTCGCGACAAGTTTTTCCGAAACTGTACAGCATACGGCTATCCCGACACCTTGAGCAGGGAAGTATGGCGGCAGATCGAAAGCTTCAGCGGCTATTCCTTCTGCAAAGCCCACTCCGCCAGCTTTGCCGTGGAGTCATTCCAGAGTCTCTACCTCCGGGCTCATTACCCGCTCGAATTCATGGTGGGAGTCATCAATAACTTCGGCGGGTTTTACCGTACGGAACTGTATGTACACGAGGCCCGTATGCTGGGCGGACAAATAGAACCACCCTGCGTAAACCACAGCCAATACCTCACCGGCATCTCGGGGCGGGTCATTCATCTGGGTTTCGTACACCTCAATGGCCTGGAACGCAATGTGGCCTTAGGGATCATCGATGAAAGAGAGCAGGGTGGACCCTTTCTCAGCTTTGCTGACTTCCTGCGACGCGTGAACATACCCCGCTCCCAACTCCGCATCCTCATTCGTATCGGAGCCTTCCGGTTTACGGGGCTTAGCAAATACCAGCTCATGTGGGAGAGAAACCGCCTGCAGCAGACCGCACAGGCACAACCCGCCGGTATGTTTGGCGAACCGGATGCGGAGTACAGGTTGCCGGCCATAGCTCCGGTGCCATTTGAGCAAGCATTTGACGAAATAGAGCTGCTCGGCTTTCCGCTTTGTTCGCCTTTTGATCTGCTTAAAACGACATTCAGGGGCGAGATTATGGCCGGAGACCTGGCTTTGTGCGAAGGAAGAACTGTAAGAATGGTCGGTTATTATGTTTGCCGCAAAAACGTGACTACGATCAACCGAAAGCTGATGAACTTCGGAACCTGGCTCGATGCACAGGGGCGTTTTTTCGATACGGTGCATTTCCCGCAGGCGCTGGCGGCCTGGCCCTTCAGCGGCCCCGGATGCTACCTCATCATGGGTAAGGTAGTCAGCGATTTCGGTGTCCCGTCGGTGGAAGTTTCTAAAATGGCCCGCCTGCCGTATATCAGCGATTCGCGATACTGACAAAAGCTAAGGCAGATACTGACCCATGACGTAGCGGCCAATGGCACACCGGGCACATTGCCGGGTATTGCAGTATTGACTGCTCAGCTCGAGGAGTGCCTGGCTATGCCAGGCCGATGATAAGCTAAGCCCGGAATATTCAGGAGACCGCGTGACTTTGTTGTTCTCGGGTGGGGTTTGTTTCAGCCACCTGATGGCCTTTTGCTTAAGATCGTGTCGGCCGGTATGGATGCCGTAGAAATAGAGGAACGGTGCCAGGGCATTGATGAGTAAGAGATCAAAAAAAGAACTTCCGGGGGCTCCGTAACCGGATGAAGAAGATCTTCCAAACCGATGATGCTTCAACCAATAGGGAGACGGGCTTGCCCTGAACAGCTCAAAGGCATCATTGGCCTCAGTGGCATCAAGCAGGTGCTGCAGCATTGCGGGGTATTTGTGGACAGCAGCACAGAACAGGGCAATCCGCAGAACAGGAGATGCTGAAGGACGCATCCGGCCGTATTTCAGCGGGATGGAAGTGTATCCTTCAAGTACGGGAAACTTGGTGCGGATATAGCTGAATTCCTGCTTCAGCCCACGGGTGTACTCATCGGGCGGACTGCCGGCCAAAAGACCTGCCCGCCCAAACAACAGAGCTTCGAAACTGAATAAGTTTTGGCGGCACTTTTGTAACACGGGCCACGGGATCTCTTGCAGTAAACCCATAAAGGCCTCCTGATTGACCTTTAAGCCGTAAGTACCGGCCATCAGGGTAAGCAGCGTGTGCTCTGCATGATAGTTGAGACGGGTGAACAAACTTTTAATGACCTGGCATTTCCTGTGAAGGCGCTCAAAGGTGAGATGATCTGTCCAGGGGGAGCGAATTGAATCGGGAACATAAGGCAGCCAGGGCAGGCAGGGCAATGAAGCCGGCCGGCTGGTAAACTGCTCGTATCGGGCAGCTTGCTCGTGGCTGATAAAATTCCTGAGTTCAAGGGTGGGAATGGCTGACTTGCCGGTGTAAATGTCGGCATCGTGTTCCCATACCACATGAAGTATGACGGCATTGTATGCAGCGTCGCATTGATGGCGGTGTTTGAGCCAGTCACTGCTCCGGATGTGGAGTTCAACCTGACCGATCCAGGTGATTTGTCCGATTTTGATCGTGGCTTCACTGAAATCGGGGCCTGAATCTGAATTATGGCTACCTTCGGATAAAATGGTGATTTCTTCGCCAAGGGTGGTTTTGAGCTGCCCATGGGGCATCAGCTTCTGCTTCCAGATGTAATGAAGGAGACTTTCCCGGGCTATGGACATGAAAGGTCAGGCTATTTGCGAAAGATAAAATACACTGCAAATGTTAAAAAAATAAATCCAACAAAATGGTTCCACTTGAACGTTTCTGTTTTAAAAAATACCATGGAAAATACAACAAAAACCACCAGGGTAATCACTTCCTGAATGACCTTGAGCTCCACCAGACTAAATGGGCCGCCATGTGCATTAAATCCGAGGCGATTGGCAGGAACGTGAAAACAATATTCAAAAAAAGCGATTCCCCAGCTGATCAGAATTATGCCCAACATACCGGCCTTGCCCATAAAACTGATATCCTTAAATTTCAGATGCCCGTACCAGGCCAGCGTCATGAATGCATTGCTCAGCACAAGCAACAGCAAAGTGTACAGTATTTTCATCTTTTTGCGACAAAATTAGTCGCAATCCCGCATTGATTGAAAAAAATTACACGGCAGATATGAGACGCTCCACCAGATTGACTATCCCGGTTATAATAAACTGTACTCCGATTGCCATAACGATGAATCCCATTATCCGGCCAACACTGCGAAGCCCGGCAACACCCAATACCCTGGATATACGCGGCGAAACCCGAAGTATGCCATATACAATCAGGGCAGTGGATAATACAGCAAGAATCAATAATGACTGATGTACGGGCATTGAAAAGGTTTCTCCCCACGCAATGAGCAGCGAAATGGACCCGGGACCTGCCAGCATGGGCATGGCCAGGGGACTGAAGGATATGTCTTCCTTCTTAAGCGCTTCTCTTTTTACATCATTGTTTATGGTCCTGTCTTCTTCATACTTGCCCTTGAGCAAAGCATATCCTGAATTGAGGATCACCAGCCCCCCGGCAATCCGTAGTGAATCAATGTTGATGCCAAAAAATGTCAGTATGTAAGTGCCGACGAGAAAGAATACCACCAGTATGCTGAAAAAGTATAAACTGGCGTGCAGTGAAATCCTGGCACGCTCGCGATGTGTATGGTTGGGAGTCATGGAAAGGAACATGGGTATGGCACCAATGGGATTAACCACTGAAAAAAGTGAAGCCAGCATGCTCAGGTAAAAAGTGAAATACTCCATGTTGGAATATAAAATTTTGGCAAAGGTAATTGATTTATACAGGGACAAAACTATATTTCGACAAGTAGTGGAAATTTGTACCCCGAAAGGAAAATGGCTAAATCCGTTTCCTACCTGGCGACTTTCTGAAGGCTCAGATACCGGATAACATATTTGCCTATGATGTCGAACTCAATATTAACCATGTCACCTGCCTTTCGGTGCTTTAGATTAGTGTGTTCCATGGTATAAGGTATGATACTGACTTCAAACACATCCGTGGATAATGAGGCAATAGTCAGGCTGATTCCATCTATACAAACGGATCCCTTGTGGACCATGAGCGGGGCATATTCTTCCGAAACGCGGATGCGTATGTTCCAGCTACCATTTACGTCATCAATAGCCAGTATTTCGCCCGTGGTATCCACATGCCCCTGAACTATATGCCCGTCCATCAACCGTGCTGAACTCACAGAACACTCCAGATTGACGGGATCATCTTTTTTCAGCTGCCCCAGATTGGTCCGTAGTAGTGTTTCGCGGATGGCAGTTACATCGTATTCTGATTCTGCAACTCTGGTAACGGTAAGGCACACTCCGTTGTGACACACGCTCTGGTCAACATTCAACCGGCTGCTCAACGGAGTTTCTATGGTAAAATTCACATTGCTGCCATGTCGGGAAATTTGCTTAACCCTTCCCACATGTTCAATAATTCCTGTAAACATAAAACCGGGGTAATTTTATCTGTTTTGAAGCCTGCATTACTAGCGGAACAAATGTATATAACCGCTCAGCATCTCTTGTCTGGGAGTAATTCCGTCCAACCGGTACTCAAGCACCCTGCAACTGTAATAGTAAGTGCCCTGTTCCAGTGGTTGACCTTGCAGGTTGGTGCCGTCCCAATTGATCTGTGGGTCAGTTGTTTCAAAAACCAGTTGCCCCCAACGGTTAAACACCTTGAACTCAATGGCGTCTATAAACCGGAACGGAAAAGGTATAAACAAATCATTGAATCCGTCGGCATTGGGCGTAAACACATTGGGAAGCAGGTAAACCGGACAATTATCAATACATACTACATTACTGAATGCGCTTTCGTTGTTGAATGAGTCCAATGCCGTTACGGCATAGCAACCGGCAAGATTTCCATGATCGGGAGCGTGTTCGTGATAGGTGTTTTCAACACCGCCCTGGGTGGCAACCAATACAAAATCTGCATTGTCAAACGGGGCATAATAAATGTTGTAAGCAACACCATCGTCTGTATCTGCGC
>JBJHCA010000045.1:0-26019 GCA_050485785.1 Saprospiraceae bacterium
GTGCCGTATCCCACGAGATGGTGCCGTTGACTACGTTGAGTCGGTTGGCTATATTGCGGAATCCGTATCCGGTATACTGAGCGTGGAGGTCCATACCCCGGCCGTTATCTTCGTACATAATACTCAGCTGATCCGGTTCAAAGGTGGCATGAATATCGATTTTGCTGCAACCTGAGTGCTTTATGCTGTTATTCATCAGTTCCTGCATAATTCTGTACAGTGCCAGCTCTGCGGAAGGGTCAAACCTGGGTTGTTCACCGGTATTCTTCACCTGCACACGGATAAGGCCTGTTTGGTTGATTTTTGCTGCCATATCTTTTACGGCCGCAAAAAAACCATACTTTTTTACGGATTCAGGACTCAGATTGAGCAACATATTCCTGAGGTCATCTACTGAAGAATCCAGTAATTCTTCGGCATATTTCTTTACTTGAAGGCCTTCGTCACCGGGACGCAGGTAGTTTTCGAGACTGCTGATATACAGTTTTAGTGCTGACAAACGGGTCCCCAGATCATCGTGGAGGTCACGGGCAAGGCGGCTACGCTCGTTTTCCTGGGCTTCTATTTCCGACTGCAGGCGAATGGCCTGTATTCTGTGGATTTGATTGACCCTGTAGCGGTAAAACAACCATACCAGAAGGACGGCAGCCAAAGCCAACAAAGCATAAAACCAGTTTTGCTGATAAAATGGCGGCACAATTATCAATGACAGCGACTGAACGGCAGATTCAATGCCGTTGCTGTTAATGGCTTTTACATGAAAAGTATATTTTCCACCTCTCAGATTGGTGTAGGCAGCCCGGGGTTCAGCACTCTCCTCTGTCCAGGTCTGATTAACTCCTTCAAGCTTGTAGCTGTATTTAATGTTTGCGCTTCGAATAAAATTATGGGCGGTGAACTCAAAGTTTATAAAGTTTTCACGGTAGTGAAGCCGGATGTTATCCGACGCCAGTAAGTGACCGGCAGGCCGGTCGAAAATACTGAAACCCGTGAGCATTACCGAAGGGGTATCCTGTTTAAAGCTTATCTGCTCCGGCACAAAGGACACAATCCGTCCATAGCTGCCGGTATAAACCCGCCCTGTGTGATCCCTGTAGAATCTGCCCAGAACTCCGGCTTCCGGCAGTCCCTCGCCGGGCTGAAATCGGTACCAATGGTTACCCGCAGGATCATAGATATCAAGCCCGCCCGAAGCGTTGAGCCATATCCTTCCCAAAGAGTCGGCAAAGATGCCATGGTATTGGTAATGCGGGCAAGAGAACCATTTAAAAACCTCCTGTTCAAAAGGTGTAAACCTGAAAAGCCCGCGACCATCGGCAATGGCATAAAAAACCGAATCGTTGATGCTGACCATATCCCTGACTGAGAAATGAGAACCGTCGTCCGGATGATAATACTTCAGGGCAAACACTTCAACACCCAATGAATCAGTATAGCATTTCCCCCGGCATCGGTCGAGATTGTTTAAAATTGAATCGAGTTGCCCTGTATGGGACAGGTAGGGATAAGGTTTAAAAATTATTCCAATATCGCGGGATAGCACCCAGGCATCTCCGCTTTGATCATTAATGACATTGTAAACCACCCCGTTGCGTTGAATTCTCGAAATGGCATGGATAAAAAACCCTGAATGGTTGGATGCTGAAACTACAGCCATCCCATGGCCGAATACCGAAAAAACAAACACGTCCTCCCCCGCAAAATCTATTTCTTTGATGGCAATAATTCTAGAGGAAAACACGTCAAAAAAATCAAACATCCGTCTGGGTTCCTGATACATGGCCGTGATGGTCGCCGGCCGGGTAAAGGGTTCTTCGAGTACATAGGCAGTTTTAGTGGTACCCACCCATAGTCGCCGGTACTTTTCCGAATAGTAAATGCTGTGAACTGATTCAGGAAACTCAGCCGTGCCGAAACCCATTTTCCTGAACAGGGTATCTGAGTGTGCTTTGATCCAGATTCCCGACAAGGTAGCCACAAACAAATGGCCATGTCCGCCGGTAATGCCGGTAACCGGATCTGAAGGGTCAGTGGCAGGTAGGCTTCCCGACAGGTATTCTACGGTAAAATGATCAAGCTCGGAAGCATACAGGTTGATACCGCGGTCGGTGGCAATCCAGATATGCCCTCTTCTGTCTTTGTAAATCATGCGGATGAGGTTGGATGCCAGGCCGGAAGGATCATGACGGCGGTGGGTGATGTTTCGGAAGCTCATATCGCTGAGATTCAACTGAAAAAAACCGCTGCGTTTGGTAGCCAGCCACAAAATGCTATCTCTGGAAGTAATACTGACTATTTCATCATCATTGTTGCTTAAAGGTCTGTGGTCAAGCACCGCAAATTTTGCCCAGTGATCGGATTGTTCGCAATACCTGTACAGGCCATTATCCCATGCCCCGGCCCAGATTATTCCGTCATCGTCCAGATGCAAACCCACGGGCGTATGACCGGGATACGGGAACCGATCCATCGGGTTAGCATTGATGTACTTGAGCCTGTTTCCTTCAAGCCTGTTGAGGCCATTGGCCAGCTGTCCGGCATATATAGCCCGGTCAGTGGCCAGTAATGAAAAAAATCTGTAATTCAATTCCGGAGTATAAAACCTATCGTCTTCCTCAAAACAGTTTGCGTGTTCATTCAGTCGATGAATTCCCAAAAGGTCAAGACTCACATACACTTCATGGTGAGTGGTCACCAGGATATCCAGAATTCGAGGCACAGAGGCATCAGCTTCAGAGGCGGTGCAAAATTCAGCGAACTGACCCGAAACGGGATCATACCGGCAAATACCGCCATCTTCAGTTCCAATCCACAGCTCCCCGTTTTTGCCGGCCCGGATCACGGTGATGATATTACCGCAAATGGATGCCGGATCATGGTCATCCTTGAGGAAGGAAGTCCAACGGTGACCGTCAAATCTGTTTAATCCACTTTCAGTACCTACCCACATATTGCCATAGCTGTCTTCTGCTATGCATGTTACAACATTATCCGACAAACCGTCTCTGACTGAAAAGTGGATAAAAAACGGATCTCCTGCGAACAACGATGGCAAACAGGTACTCAGAAAGCTTATAAATAGCAACCTACGTATAATATTTTTCATATTCAAACTAAACCAGTATCACCCACTTTCATACTTTAGGGTAGGGAAATTTTACTATCTAAGGTAATGCAGTGTTGCAAGTTAATGCAGTGATTTTAAAATACCTAATCCCAATTATAATGCTATTGCACTGCGGTGCAGGTCTTTGCTCAATTATTTACCCCGGCCACAATTGACAGGAACCCTGATTGGCCAAATTGAACTGGCAGGCATTAAAGATCGATATCTCACTGAATTTCAAATATCTACCCACCCAATGCGTCATTCAATCGACTAGCTGTGACATTCATAGGTCTGGTAAAAATGATAACAATAAGTACCAATTAACTACCCTTTCGGGTAGTGGAATACCACCCTGTACAATTCTTTGGTGAAAAGAAAATCATAGAAATTTGGGTTCGGCTAATTGTCATCACAGAAGGCACTGCCGGGTCTCATTCAATACAAACGATGATTGGTTGTTTGTCAGCAACTTAGCCCCGGCATCATGTAATTTCAATTTCAGCCTGAAATAGACCTCTTGTACAACCCGGCCCAAATCCGAAACAATATTGCGGCCAGTATGGCCCATTGCTGATTAAAAAACCAGGAAAATGCACCAAGCCCATTTACCCAGGCTGATCATCGTGCTTCAGTTTGCCATTTGCGCAGGATTATCCCTATTAGTTCTGCCCAGTAAAGTCAATGCCCAGTTCAATACGGTGATCATCGGCGAAAACCACCCGCAAGCTTTTGTACCTTCAAACAGCACTGCCGGCCCTATCAATATCTGGTTTCGGAGTTCGAAATACCGGGTTCACTATTCGCCGCAGGAAATTGCCGCTACCGGAATTTCTGCCGGGCTACTTGCCGGTATTGGGATTGACGTTTTCTCGGTACCTACCTATGCTTTACCCGATTTCACCATCAGCGTGGGGTCTGCCCCATATAATATGCTGGATCAGGTTTCCTCTGCCGACCTTGAACAGGTATACAGCAGCAGCTTATTCACGCCTCAAGCCGGCGGATTTAACGATTTCCTTTTCGATCAGTTCGTTTTCTTCCCGGGTGATGAATATTTGATCGTGGAATTTTGCTTTAGCCAGGTACCGTCGTTTACTTCTTCCGGAGTGGTGAATTCATTTGCTGTCCAGCAATCCGATATCAATCAATATCTGAACTATCCTTCGCGGAATATCCGGGCAGATGGTTCCAATGTTTGTTTCAATGAACCTACTTCCAATATCCTTTCAAAGCCGGTGCTCAAACTGTTGTTAACCGGCACCGAACCCAATGATCTTGGCGTTTCAAGACTGTTATCAACACAATACACCTGTTCAGGCAATTATACACCGCAGGTGGAGGTAGTCAATTATGGAACCAATGCCGTAAGCCAGTATCAGGTACAGTGGAAACTTAACGGAATTCTACAGTCACCGTTCAGCGTAACCACTCAGCTCGACACTTTTGGAGGGTCGGGCAAGTATCGCGACACCATTGCTCTGCCGTCATTTGCCGTAGCGGAAACAGAGAATTTCCAGTTAAAAGTCTGGACACAGCTTCCCAACAATGAACCGGATCCCATCAGCTATAATGACACACTGAATACTCAGGTATTCGGCGGCTATTCAGGTGAATTCACCATTGGCGGAAGCAGTCCTGATTTTCCGGGATTGCAGGCGGCACTTGATGCGATGAGTGATTTTGGCATGTGCGGACCGGTCAGTTTAAAGATCAGCCCGGGGACATACAACGGACAGTATCAGTTAAAATTTACCAAGCCTGAATCGCATCCACTAACCATTACATCGCTGAATAATGACCCTGAATCGGTGGTGCTGCAATATACCGGTGGCAATTTTGAAAACCCGGAGTTGTTGCGCATTGAAGGCATTCATCAACTTGAAGTGAGCGGCCTTACCATCCAAAACACTAACCCTGCTGCAACTTATTCGCGACTTCTCAATTTCGTCCATGGCCTGGATCTGACCGTAGATAACGCTATATTCAATAATCCGCATGACCTTAGTTCAACGTCCAACGCAGAGCTGATATTAACTGCTGCCCGGCAGATATCTGTCACCAATTCTTCATTTTCCGGCGGTTCTTACGGCTTATATAACCTGCAGCCATTCAGCACTCAGGAATTTCCGCAATACCATTTCGAAGTTTCAGGTAACACCTTCATCAATCAAAGGAATTACGGGGTGTACGCAGAATATCCGGGCAATGTCAACATAAACCGGAACACCGTACACTACAACCAAAGTTTCAGCAATTTTTATTCTGCTTTTTACTTATTTGCTCCTGCTAACTATACTGATCATCAGATTTTTAATAACAATATTCACCTGCAAAAGCAGTTCGGCACCTGTTACGGCATCTATGCTACAGGCTACACGGGTCAGGTGGATAAGAAGTTTAGGGTTTACAACAACTCAGTGCACCTCGAAAGCGGAACCAACACTTCCTACGGCATTATGTTATCAGGCATTGCACCCGGTGAAGTTGATTTCAACACCATTAAAAATAGCGGTGAAAGTATCAATAATGTAGGGCTGTATATAAGCGGCGGCACATCAGTGATCCGAAACAACATATTTGCAGGGGCAGGCAGTTCAAGGCCTCTAGGAATGATTGCCACATCTGTCATAACCGGAAGCCACAACAATTTCCACTCTCCCGATGGAATACTGGCCGGTAATTTTTCCAATTCCATGCTGGCGTTTACACCCGAAGACCTCGCATTTTTACTGCCCGAAATAAGTCAAAGCACTTTCTACAATGCCGGTTTGGTTATTATGGATAACATTTTGTACCCGCGACACAGCGGGCTCAAAGGAACAGCTATGCCCATCGCGGGAATAAGTTTTGATCTTCTGGACGAACCCCGAAACAGCACTAATCCCGATCTTGGCGTGGTGGAGTTTCCTCTTTTACCGCTGGATGCAGGTATCGACGGATTGTCTGAACCGGGGAAACCTTTTGCAGCGGGAATCCGCCCACAAAAAGTTATCCTAAGAAATCACGGGCAACAAGCGCTCACCAGTGTAACCATTGGCTGGAAAATGGGCGATGCAGTACAATCGCCGCATATGTGGACAGGAAACCTGGCCAGTGGTGATACTGCCAGTGTAACCATTGGTCAGTTTAACTTTCCGCAGGATACCGTTTTTAACCTGACAGCCTGGACCCTGAACCCCAATAATGCCGCAGATGGCAACCCTGAAAACGACACCCTCACTACCGGCCCGATTGGGGCTGCCCTCATTGGAACCTATAACATTGGAGGAATTAGCGCTGATTTTAACCATTTGACCGATGCCGTTTCAGCACTGAACCAGCTGGGCATTGCCGGTGCCGTCCACTTTTCGGTATTGCCGGGTACGTACACCGGAACATTCCCGTTCCATTATCTGACCGTCAATGACCAGCCTTACCCATTCTCCATTTCAGGAACGGAAGGCGTTGAGATACATAAAGAGTTTTCCAGTCAGTATTACGGCATTTTTGATTTTAAAAATGTGCGCCATGTGAGCATTAGTGACCTGAGCTTTTTCAAAAATACGACCGGTGGTGGTATAGTGTTGAGGGAGGGCAGCCAACACTTTGTGATAGAACACTGCCATTTTAACATGTCTTCATCCAATATCGGTGCAGTTACCGCCTCTGCGCATCCCAACCAACTGGATTACAACTCCGGAGTAAGCCATGTGGTAGTACGGCACAACACTTTTGAAGGGGCCGGAGCTTCCGTGCGCTTGCTGGGCGAAATGGATACGGGCATTGCCGGCCATGTGCGGGTGGACTCCAATACATTTGACAACGCGGCATCAGCCATCAATATCTATAGCTTTGATTCGGTAACGGTTACCGCCAATGAAATCCAGTCGTATTTTGCCGGAGGCAATATGGTTGATGTGCGGTTTGGGTCGGGGTTGATTTTGGAAAAAAACATCATCAACGCTTCGAGCTTTGCACTGGTAGTTATTGACTTTGGCCCACTGGCCGACATGCCCCTGCGGGTAGTTAACAACATGATTTCATCAAGAACCAGTACAGGGCTGTATCTGGGTGATGTTCAGCAGGCAAAGGTGTATCACAATTCCGTGCTGGCACCCACAGCTGTCCAGTTCAGGGATTTGATCACCGGCATGGATTTCAGGAACAACATAGTTTCGTCATCTAATTTTTATGTGATTTACGATGATACGGAAAGTCTGTCATCATTTACACATTTCAATTACAACCTCTATCACAGGCATACTGAGCCCTATAACTTTTATTTCAACGGTGTTAATCACACCGGAATCGGAGCATTGCAAACCAATTACCCGGGCAGTAATCAAAACTCACATGCAGGGGATCCGGTGTTTACTTCACCCACAGATTTACATGCCTATTCATGGCTGGCCTATGAAAAGGCTGATCCAACGGTGGGCGTGAGTACAGATATTGACGGTGACCCGCGGCCGCTAAGTCCGTCTACCCTCCCCGATATAGGTGCCGATGAGTTTATCTTGCCGGCCAATGACGCTGCCTTAATAGAACTGGTCCATCCCGTAATGCCCTTTGCCAAGGGAGTGCAGCCGATCAGTCTGGTATTGAGAAATATGGGTGCAGCACCACTCACCGGCCTTCAGATCACCTGGACTTCCAACGGTGCTTCGCAACCCCTATACCAGTATAGCGGCAATCTGGGCCAAACGCTCTATGATACCGTTACTATCGGATCTCTGCAGTTTGACGATAGCGAGTACCAAAGTCTTCACATCATTGCATCTCTTCCCAATGGCCAGCCCGATGCAAACCCACTAAATGATACCCTGCATGTTGACTCACTGATTGCCTCCATGTCCGGCGTATATACCGTTGGGGGCAGTAACCCCGATTTTATCAATCCTGCTGCAGCAGCTGCTGCACTGGCCGAAAGAGGAGTAGCAGACACCGTTTGGTTCATGATTAGGCCGGGCACCTACAGCCAGCCCTTTGTATTGGGGAACTCTGGTCAGCATTGTGAAATGCCTGTTTACTTTCAAAGTGAAAGCGGCAATGCATCGGATGTTGTGATCAACGGGAACACCACTTCCCCTCATTTAGGACTCATTACTATCAATGGAGGCAGCGGATACAATTTTCACAATCTAACCATGGAAGGTACAAATAATAGGGTGTTTGAAATAAAAGCCGGAGCCGGTTGCATAACTGTAGATGGGTGCATCATTAATGGAGCCGCTACCACTTCACTCAATGGAACTGTGTTCCATTTGTTGAACACCGGGATTAATGAAATCAATATCACAAAAAATACTATAGCTCAGGGATCTTATATTCTGTATGGTGCATCAGCACCTCAATATGTAAATTTTTCCCATAATACCATAATGCAATATCGTTGGGGCGTTTACCTTGCCATTGCAGGAAACTTCTCAATCACCTATAACAATTTCTCCAATGAAGCCGGCACAGGAGCACCCGTTTACATATCTGGCGGTCAGGGACAATCTGTAATTCGCAATAACTACATTCAGAATAGTAGCAATTATACACTTTTTGTAAGCTCCTACAACTCCGGTAATCAACCCGATAATCAACTCCATATCTACAACAATTATCTGGAAAGCATGTCTGCAGGAAGTAACTTCAATCCAGTTTACTACGATGCAAATTCCCGAAATGTAAGCTTTCACCATAATACTATTAGACGGCAGCATACCAATAATTATAATCCGGTATACCTGAGCACCCCTTTTGCCTATTTCTTCAGGAACAACCTTGTTTCCTCTACTACTGCAGGGCCCTTAATGTATCTCCAAAACGTGGATAGCTTGTTCCATGCATCCAACAACGGGTATCATCTTGTAAGCGGCAATCTGTACCATATCAACGGAACAGAATATGCTGACCTGGAAGCAGTACAAAATGTTATCGGAACAGATAATCAGTCGATACAGGTTGATCCGGCATTTTTGCAATTGAGCGGACCTGAGACTAAAAATATTGACCTGGCGCTGGGAGGAACGCCCATTCCCGGTGTTACGACGGATATTTTCAATAACCCAAGAAGTCTTCAGTCGCCATCCATAGGTGCGCTGGAGATTGAGCCCTACAATCTGGACCTGGCTTTACTGGATTTTATTGGCCCCATGCCCTTGTTTCCTTCAGGCTCACATGATGTGAACATTTCAGTGCAAAACGGCGGAGCCACCAATATTACCGGCTTTACGCTCAACTGGTCTGTCAACGGAGTACCCCAAACTCCGTACATATGGACAGGAGTGTTAACTCCCGGGCAAAAAATAGAGTCCCTGTCGATTGCCAGTGTAAATTTTGAAATCGCCCAACTATACCAGTTTGACATTAACATTGCCACGGTGAATGGTTCAGCGGGTGATGACTTTTCCGACAACAATGCCATAAGCTCTCAGGTACTTTCTCCTGCACTTTGCGGCACTTATACGCTTGGAGCTGTCAACAGCGACTTTGAGAGTTTCAGTCAGGCAGCTCAGGTCATGTCAACTGCCGGCGTTTTTTGCCCGGTACAATTCAATGTTCAATCCGGCACTTACCTTGAGCAGGTAGTTTTTGAAAACTATCCGGGCATGGATGCCGGCCACCCTGTTGTATTTGAATCGGCATCCCAGGACAGTTCTACAGTATGGCTAAGAGGCACACCAACCCCTACTGACAATTATGTGGTGCGGTTTATGAATGCCAGTCACATCACCTTTAAAAACATGTCGATCGGGCTTCACAACCCCAACACTTCCACAACGCGATTGGTATGGATCACCAACGGAGAAAGCCGCAATCTGGCATTTCAACATGTCCAATTAGAAGGTTTCAGCGTCAACAGTACCAGTGTTAACTTTGATCTCATCAACAAATCGGGCAATGCCCGGGTACCCGGGTTTACCGTTGCCAACTCCTTTTTGCAACACGGAGCTACAGCCATTGATCTTAACGGAACAAACAACATCACCTGGCGGGATTCCAATGTGATCATCCAAAACAATCTTTTTGAAGGACAACGGTACGGTGCAGTTTACATGATCAACCAACACAATTCAGTGATTGAGAACAACACCATCAGGCAAAGCTACAACTACCCTGCAACAGGAGCCGTTTACCCGATCTATCAAAACAACGTTTTCGGAACGTTGATCAACGGTAACAAAATCTATGCGTTCAATGCCGGCAATTCAGCCTATTTGTATTTAAACGGTTTACAGTCCTTGCCCGGGCACAGGTCTATGATTGTCAATAACTTTATCAGCATGCACACCACCGGCGCATCCGCGGGAATGCAAATATTGTCCACCGATTCCATGTATGTAGTTCACAATACAGTGATCAATCCAAGCAACAATACAAACTCAGATGCTTTGCAATTAGGGAGCAACAGCAATGTTTATCTCTATAATAACAACTTTGTTGCTACAGGTACAGGCAGGATTTTCAGGGCTTTAAATAATGCCGGTGTAATCATAGGCTCGGACTACAACAACTGGTACAGTGCCAATGATTTTATCTTTAGCTACAAAAGCCTTATTTACAGCGATCTGGAGGACTGGCAACAAACCTACAATCTGGATCTTAACTCTATCAGCTCAGACCCTTTCTTCACAGGCCCTCAAACTTACCAGGTAAGCAACCTGGACCTGAATAATACTGCAAAGCCTTTAAGTTATGTGTCAGAAGACATTGAAGGGCAGGAGCGACATCCGCAAACACCTGATATCGGTTGCTGGGAGTTTGGGCCAACTTTGCCGGTTGATGCTGCGCTGGTTTCTCTTGAGTCTCCTAAAGTACCGTTCCTTCACGGCAATCAGCCGGTGCAAGTAAAATTGCGCAACGACGGTACACAAACACTTACTCAGACGCAAATTCACTGGAAAGTCAACGGCATCAATCAGCAACCACTTACCTGGACTGGCAGCCTGGCCAGTGAAGACACTGTAACTGTAAGTATAGGAACCTACAACTTTGCCAAAACAACCAAGCACGACCTGGTTGCCTGGGTTCACAATCCCAATGGCATTCCCGACCCCAACCCTGCCAATGACACCATTAATTATGAGCAGCTTTGGACTGCCTTAACCGGCAGCTATACATTAGGTGGCGTGGCCCCGGACTTCTTTACATGGCAAAACCTTACAGATAATGCCCATTATGGCGGGATTCTGGCTCCGGCCACGGTAAATGTGCGCAACAATGTTTATGAAGAAAGAGTCTCCTTTGCAAGGATCCCCGGAACCAACGAAAACCGGGTACTGACCATTCAGTCACAAAATCTTGATAACACACTGGTAGCCCTGGAAATTGCTTCACCCAATGCAGCCAACAACTATGTGCTCAACCTTTACAATACGCGCAATATCGTTTTCAGGCACATTAAATTCAAGTCAGCCACTATCCCCAACAACTGGCAAAAGGTGGTGGAAATTCATGGTACTGCTGGTAATGTAAGCTTTGAGCATTGCCATTTTGAGAACAACTTGACTTCACTCAACGACAATACTGATGCACGTAATCTTGTACATGTCTTTGGTATTGAAAACGACAAGCTGACCTTTGTACATAATCATTTCGAAAATGGCAGCCGAGGCTTGAATTTACAGGGTGTGTCAACTTCAGAAAGACACACGAACATCGAGATTGCACACAACAGCTTTTACAATCAACGGGGAAGAAGTTTGTACACTCAGCACGTTGAAGACATTATCATTGAGCAAAATGAGTTCATTACCGATCTTGGGGCTGCTTATGCGGTGGAAATGAATCAAACCGGCGGCTTTGCTCAGTTTACCCGAAATTTTGTAGATATTTTTGATGGAAACTATGCTGTGTACATCAATGGCTCAGTTACTTCAGCTTCCAATCCGTTTCTTATTGCCAATAATTTTATTACTCATCGCAGAGAGGCGGGTGCTACAGCCCTATGGATCAATGGCGGATCGAATATGGATATAGTATTCAACTCGGTTCATCAACTGAGCAATAACAATTTCGGATATGGTTATTATTTGAATATAGCGGCCAATACCAATGTTAAATTTGCCAATAACATTGCTAAAGTTTCAGGTCCGGGTTTCGCGATTGGTTATGGTGTTTCTCCAGGTAACCTGGCATACCTTAATCACAACAACTACTTTACAACAGAAGGTGCAGCACTCATCAGAGTTTCCACAACCGCAATACCTACCCTTAGCCAGTTTCAAACTACTTACTCAAGAGACCTGAACTCTAAAAACCTGGATCCGCTGTATGTAGGTGTTAGTGATTTGCATGTACAACAAATAGGACTGGCCGGTGCCGGGATAACCTGGCCTGGTGTAACCATTGACTTTGACGGTGAAGAGCGAAATCCCAATTTCCCTGACATCGGTGCTGATGAGTTCGAGTTTTTGGGCAGCAACATAGGCATCACGGAGGTCATCTTCCCCGAATCAATAAATTGCTATCTGGATTCTGCATTTAACATCTCGGTACGGATCCAGAACTTTGGCGGCATTCCGGTATCCGGATTTGATGTAGGCTATACGCTGAATGGAGGATTGCCCATTCTGGAAAATGTCAACGCATTACTGGTTGCTCCGGGCGAAAGCGAAGTGTATACGTTCAGTAACACTGAGCCGGGGTTGCCCTATGGCAGCCACAACCTTACTGCATACACGCTTTTACTGAATGACGAGGGGCCTGAAAATGATACCTTAACCTATAGCTTTACGCACATGCAGCCCCTCACCACAGCACCTGGGAATATGGTACCGGCTGACGGATTTGAGGGAGCACAGATTCCGGTTGCCCTCTCATGGAGTGCAGTTCCCGGAGCGGCAGGATATCGCCTGTTCATTTGGAAAGACGGTGACCCCATTCCGGCTACTCCACAGGTTAACAACACCGCCAACCTGAGTATCAACTACAGTTCGGGGCTGCAGTTTGGCGAAACTTACAATTGGTTTATCAGGGCTCACAATGCCTGCTCATTTATTGACAGCGAAGTATCCCAATTCACCACAAGGTTGCTTCCCGACCTGATAGTCACCAATATTTCCAATCCGGTTTCCATATTCTCCGGCCAGCAACTGACCATTTCCTGGACGGTACAAAATACAGGACAGGGGTCAACGCTAAATCAAACCTGGTGGGATCGTGTCAGGATCAGCCCCGACCCGGATCTGGTCATCGGAACTACGCTGGGTAACGTAAGCAACCTGACGGCACTGGATGTCGGGGAAGGCTATGTACAAACCCAGGCTTTTAATGTCCCGATCAACTTAACCGGTACATACTACATCACTGTTCAAACAGATGTATATAACCAGGTGCCGGAAACCAACGCGCAAAACAACACTGGGGCTTCTGCCATCCCGCTTGAAATTAATCTGACACCTCCGCCAGATCTTCAGGTGACCCAGATCATCAAGCCCAACTTTGCATTCAGCGGAACCAACATCAACGTACAATTTACCGTATCCAATGAGGGCTCAACACCAACCCAGGTTGGAACCTGGCTCGACAGGATCCAAATGGCCGATAATCAGAATGGAATTAACAAAACCTTACTCAAAAATGTACCTTATGGCGGTGGTATTCTTAGCCCCGGGCAAAGTTATACCAAAACCGAATCGGTCAACATTCCGCAGGGCATATTCGGGCATTATTATATCTACGTATCCACTGATGTCAATAATGTAGTGTTCGAACATGCTTTTTCTGCCAACAATACCACCATTAGTGATTCTATTGAAATTTTACTGATTCCGCCGGTTGACCTGGTTGTTTCATCCATTTCCGTTCCTCCTTCTGTTTCTCCAAATCAAAGTTTTAATGTTAACTGGCAGGTCACCAATCAAGGTGGTTCTGCAACAAATGTAAATTACTGGATCGACAGGCTCTTCACAAATACGCAGCCCGGTCTCACCGGTTCGGCGGTATACCTCGCCAATCAAAATGTTTCCGGTGTAGTTGGACCCGGAGAAAGCTATACCCGAAACCGGACTCTAAAACTGCCGGTTAACACAACAGCAGGTGAAAACTACCTTGTTATTCACACAAATGCTTACGGCCATGTTTATGAGTTTAATCTGGATACCAACAATGTCAGCTTTACCCCCTTCAACGTTGTATTACCCGACCTCAAGCCAATTTCTATTTCGGGCCCGGCTTCAGACACGACGGGCAACGTCATACTAGTAACTTACACCAACTCCAATCAAGGCCCCGGAATTGTTGCAGGCAGATCCTGGCATGACAGAATCTACCTGGCTGCTTCCGATACCTTCCCGGCTACCGGAGCCATCCAAGTAGGTCAGTATCAACGAACCAATCAGACCTGGCAGGTAGGGCACACAGTAACCTACTCGCCGCAAATCACCATACCACATGGACTTGAGGGCCCATATTTCCTCTATGTTAAAACCGATATCAATCAGACAATTACAGAATCGGATGAATCTAATAACTGGGTGCGAAGTGTAAACCCCATCATGTTAGTACAGGGTCCGGTAGCTGATTTGGTTACAACTGAATTGTCGGCACCTGACAGTGTGATTTCCGGAGTACCTTTTACTATTACTGTAACAGTTGAAAATGCTGGAACCGGACCTGCTTTACCGGTTTGGCAAGATAAGCTCTTTACCTCCCCGCTACCCCAATGGGCTGGTATACAAAATGCTATGGAAAGAATCAGTCTTCCCCGCAACACAGAACTTGAACCTGGAGAGAGTTACAGTTACAGCTTTCAGTTAACTATTCCGCCTGCGCCTGCCGGGGTTGATGAAGACCAATTCTTCCTCTACTACTTTGCCGATGCGGGCAACCATGTTTTTGAGTTTAACAATACCAACAATATTTCTGCAGGAATCCCAATTATTGTGCAGTATTTCAGGCCTGACTTTGCAGTAACCCTTTGGGAAACACCAGACAGTGCCGGAACCGGTGAACAAATTCAGGTTTATTGGCAAGTAGAAAATCTCGATGCTGACAACTTATCCCAATACACAGAATGGAAAGACGGGGTTTATTTATCCACTACACCCTCCATCACCGGCTCCAGCATTCTGCTGGAAGAAGTGGACATTATCACCGAATTCTATCCGAATACTAACCAGTATTACGTACAGCTTGGCCTAAGCTTGCCTCAGCAATATTTTGGAAACCTGTTCCTGATTGTAAAAGCTGATCACAACAACATTACCGGCGATTCAAATCCTGCCAACAACGTGGCTGTTGCTCCTATTCACATAACACTTAGCCCGGTCAGGGATTTAGTGGTCAGCAATTTTGTGGCACCGGTCTCCGTCATTTCCGGTCAGCCGTTCCAGGTTGTTTATACGGTTACCAATCAGGGTGACGGACCCACGCTAAGCGGAGGCTGGATCGACAGGCTTTATCTTACTCAGGGCGGAGCTATTGCCAGTAATACGCCCTTACTGGGCAGTAAGGTGCGAAGCGGAAATCTGAATGCAGGAGCATCCTATACCGATACACTCAGCGTTTTTGTGCCGGTTAACAGCAATGGTAACTATGTGCTAAACCTGTTTACTGATGCCACCAATCTGGAATACGAGCACATGGCCGAGCACAATAACCAGTTCACCTACAATATTTCCGCAGTTCAGCCTCCGCCGGCCGATCTGGTAGCCACCGATATTTTCATGCCTGACCAGGCCATGGTCAATCAGCCGGTCAATATTCAGTGGACAATCTTTAACATTGGAGCCAATACAGCTCAGGGGAATATGCGCGAAGCTGTTTATTTATCCACCGATCCGGAATGGAGCCTGAATGATTACCTGGTTGGTGTTTACGATGTCAACATCAATATCCCTTCACAGGGAACCATGTTGAGGCAAATTTCCACCAATATCCCGGGATTACCCGCCGGTGACTATTACGTCATAGTCCGTACCGACGTGAGAAACAACATCTACGAAAGCAATACGGACAACAACACTTCAGCCTCGGTCAACACCATCAATATCGATATGCCCGAAATGATACTCGACACATGGTATGAACATACGCTGGCCAATACAAACAAAGTGTATTACAAGCTCAATATCCCTGAATCACTGTCAGGGGAGTCATTGATCGTGGAATCGGAGAACAATTCCGCCAGTGCTATCAATGAACTCTACATGCGCTATCAGCTTGTTCCCACCAAGGCCAGTTTTGATTATCAGCAGGATGATTTCCCCAAGCCAGAGCCTCAGCTCATTGTACCCTCGCTTCAGGCGGGCACTTACTACTTAATGGCAGAGGCCAATAACTACACACCCGGATCCTATGATTTTAACCTGAAAGCCAGAATACTGGAATTTGAGATTACCACTGTTCAACCTGACAAGGGAGGCAATACCGGCAAAGTTACAACCCTGTTGAGGGGTGCAAAATACACACCCAATATGACTGCATGGCTCACAACAGGATACCTGGAACTCAAAGCTGATACCATATTCTATATGAATCCAACACTTGTGTTTGCCACCTTTGATCTGAGTCAAAATGGAGGAATGCCCTTGGGATTTTACGATGTAGAGCTACGGAAACCAACCGGTGAAGTAGCCGTAAAATCAGATGGTTTTGAAGTTGTTCAGGGTGGGCCTGAGCAAATTCTAACCGTCTATGGCTTCCCTTCTGCCGTCATGGTACCCAGGTCAACCAATATTGCCATCGAACTTACCAATGCCGGACTCAACGATGTTCCTGCTCAAAAGCGGGTTTTATTCAGTCTCAACAATGCACCAATTGGTATGAGTCACAGCGAACTGGCAGGCAATATGACCGATGCCTACATAGAATTTGAGGAGCACAATGGTCCACCTGGAGTTATAAGGCCCGGTGTATCAGTAACCAGGCACGTGATGACCCGAATTTCCTGGCCCGGGGTTTATCCGTACATGCTGATTGACGTAACCCATGATGAAGATAACGATGAAGAGTCCGGTTTTGAAAACGAAGATAACTAATTACAATATGACTAGCTTGAAAGGTTATTTGTTGAATTTTTGGGGGATAGCTTTTTGTTTGATAGCTGCCGGTATGTTGTTGCCGGGGTTGCTCAATGCTATTGACATTGACCCGGGGCAGGACAGCACCTACTGCAGTGGCAGTACTTTTATATTGGGTGGTAGCCCTACGGCTAAAGACGGATTTGCTCCCTATACCTATGAATGGGAGTCTGACAACGATTCCCTCACGATTAACGACCCAACAATAGCAAACCCAACTATAACAGTACCCAAGGGATTCGGGCCGGCAACGGTGATATTCACGCTCAAGGTCACCGATAATGAAGGATTTGAATGTACAAAGGATGTTACCATTACCATTGCCAAACTGGGTGAGATAGAATTTTCCGTCGACTACCTACCCCTTAATGGGCAAACTGCTATAGCCTCTGTTACTGAAGTTCCACCCGGTACCAATATTACATGGAGTATAGAAGGAGACCACCTTAATGCTGAGATCAACGCTCAGGGTGTAATTACTTCAGGTAGTATTGCGGGGTCAATTACGGTGAAAGCTACCATTTCCAATGCTGATTCTACTTTGGGTTGTTCCGTTACCGCTGAACTCTGCATTGACAATGAGCCATGCTGTGAGGTAACTTCAAGCCGTACATTCGGGCCTGTAACCATTGAATTTGGTGATGGAGAAATCAAAACAAATGAAGTTACTGCTGACGGATATTGCAAATACACCGATATACCGGCCAAAGTCGAACTACTAATGGCAGGAGGTCATTATGAGGCCACCTTTGAACTTCCAGATATTACCATCAGCTGGGAAGAACGCTTGGTTGATGAAGTACTGCTTTTCAGAAACGTCAAAATTGAATGGCAAAACAACCCCGGCATAGAACTTACTGAAGATCTCGCTGACCGCATTTCAGTAAATATAATTCAGGCCAGTCTGCAAATTAATGAAAACGGAGAACTTTCAGGTGACCTGACCTTTGCGGTTTCACTTGATGAACCTGTCAATTTGTTTGGCGATATGATCAATCTGAGAGAAGGCCTCTCGGGTACTTTTACTTACACCTACAATCCTCTCCAGCCCTTTGGAGGCACCTTTGATATGGAGGGTATTGAGAACATTAAAATTGACCTAGATAAAAAAAATTACGAAACCGGTGTTCTAACTACCCTGGCAACCATTGAGGCAGAGTCATTTAATAAGGATGGTGAATTGATCAATGCCAACTTTGTTCTGGACACTGATGCAGCAATTCCCATATTTGATATCAGCAGCTTTAAAGTTAAATTCAATGCATTTAACCTGGTTTTTGACTTCAGCTTGTTTGATATGGAAGTCAAAAAATTCAAAAGTGGCAATGTTAATTTTGATGTGTTCGACATTGAAAATGTTGAAGGCAAACTTGTATTCGATGCCACCTATCAGGACAATGCTTTTGTAACCACAGGCACACTCGAAGATATTACAGCTTTTGGTATGGTGATTTCAGGGCAGGTAACTCTTACCCTAACTGACTCCCTTACTTTTACTTCCATTTCGCTTAACAACATTTCCGCACAGCATGAAAAATTTGATCAGTCCATTACCAATGTAACTATGGAGGTAAAGCTTGGCACCCTGCATAGCTTTTCGGCCGATGCCGTTGTTCTCAAATACAATAATGGAATCAGCTTTATGATATCTGACATATCCTATACCAACGATTCACTTCAACTCAATGCCAAAATTTTAATCACAGAAGATTTTGAACTCAATGTCATAGGGTTTAGAATTTCCACAACAGGAGGTGTATCCATTAAGGAAGTTAACGGGCATATTAATAAATCTCCCATTATTGCTGATGTCAAGGCTGTGTTTGCTGAAACCTACTTTGAAGGTAACTTTAACGCGTCCTTGCTCAATGTTTTGGGGGGAGGGGCTACCATACAAATTGAAGCCCTGGTTGGCACTGCGAATGACGGTGGAGCCGATTATTTGTTTGGCCGGTTTCTAATGAGTGCCACAGTTACCGGTCCTGCAGGTATTCTTCTTGGCAACACTGGACTAAAACTAACCGGCGTTGGCGGATTATTTGGATATAACTGGTATGTTCCACCAATTGGAGAAGGTGAAAGCAATATCCCCACCGGCTATGCCCAACAAGGTGCTATTACGCTGGGAATGTCGGTTACAGTAGGCGACATAGCCAATAACTTCGCGGTAACCCTGGCAGCTGCAGTTTCCTGGGGAGTAGAAAATCTCACTCTCACTGCCTCAGCCGACCTTAAAGTGCCTCCGGCAGCACCGCATTATGTTTCAGGAACTGTGGCCTTTCAGTTCAATCTCAACAATGGTGACCTCAGAGGGCCATTTACAGGTTCTATCAAAGTTCCCCGTAATAGTGGCAAACTCATTGATATGACCGGAGCAATATCCTTTGCTATCACTCAACCTAACTGGTTGGTTTCAAAAAACCCCGACCAATCCATTTCAGGAACCATTTTTGAAGTTATAAATTTTGAGGCCACTTCTTTCGGCATTCAGGGCCCTTTGAATACCCAGGGCATTCCTAACATTACCGGACTAATAGTCGGTAATTTCAGTTACACCTTTCCTTCTGTAGAAGTTTCATTCCCATCCGGGTTTGATGATACCAACTGCCAAACTGCCGGTAATACAAGCTATTTTGGCACTTCTTACACCACGGGTTTTGGCTTTTCTGCTGTCTTTAACAATAATATCACCGGCAATCTGCATACCAATTACAATGGTTCAAATTTTGCAGGAAGTGTTGGCTTTCAGCTTATTACAACAGCATCGGTCAAAGTTGCCTGGCCGGGTTGGACCTGCTCATCTGCTGCACCACTGCCACAATATCCAGTTTCCATTAATGGCTATCTCGAAATTGAGCTGATCGGCAATGTAGTTACAGTGTCAGGAGACCTTACGCTGACCTACGGGAATCAGAGCGCTAGCGGTAATGTGGAGTTTACCCTATAAACAAAATGTCATGAATAAAAATATCGCCATAACTTTTGCATTCATCTTCAGTTCTGCCATGCTCGCATCCTATCCTGTTGATCTGGCAGTTCATCAGCATGGAAGCGTTTACCGGCTAATGTGGGTGCCAAAAAGCTGGAACATTAACTGGACAGGGGTTCATATTGCATACAGAGTAGCGGGAACCCAAAATTGGACTATATGGAATGCAGAACCTATAGCTCCCGGAATTGACCCTCAGCGGGATTTCTCCAAATCGGGTATTAACCCCGGCAGAGAATTGAGTTTACGCGGCAAATACGAGGAATTTATGGATTACAATAAAATGCCGGCTGAGGTGTTCAGAGCTGCACTGATGGCCGAATCCGGCGGCTTACCTCCCCGCGAGGTTTTATGCATGGTAGTAGACTTTCAATGTGCGCTGGCTATGGGTTTGGGGGCAGAAGTAAATACCAACAATGTAGTAGGGATTTATGAATTTGCCTTGTTTCCTGCATTAATTGGAGGTAATACATCTTCCGAACCCATTGCATTCAGAAGTATGGTGAGCAAAAGTGCACAACTCACCCAACACATTAATGCTTCTGCAACTGCGTTGCCAAATGCCATTCAGTTGCTGTGGGAGCTTCCCCTTTCTTTGTATTCCGGTGCCGGCATTTTTGGTTTCAATATTTATCGGGTTGAATCCGGAAAGCCGGTTTTGCTGCAAAATGCTGCAGGCAATTTACCAGTTACTGGCAACGCGGTCCATTACCAATTTAACTACGACACCAACCGTCCCGACCTTCCCGCTAATTTTATTCTTGCTCCGATTACCATGTTTAACGAAGAATTAGCCCATATACAGGTTGCATTCCGTCCAATAGAAAAAACCTCTACACAGCCGGCTGTCATTCATTTTCAACACCGGCCAGCTTCCGGCTCTGACGGGTATCCTGAAATCCGAATCAACCTTAACAACCTACCCGCAGGTACCCGTCACATCACCATTGAAAGGATGGATCCCATAAGCAACATTTACCTTCCGGTTGCCCGTAAATTACTGCCTCAAACAAGCTCCTGGAACGATACTGACCTGCTTGAGTTTGGCGTAAGTTATACATACAGGCTGGTGGCCGAACTCGAAGATGGTTCGCAGATTTTTTCCAATGAACATACACTCGTCAATCTGGGTAGCCCCAAGCCCGCACCAGTTACCAATGTTAGTGCCGAATTGACACGAAAAGGTGAACAACCTTACGTAAGGCTCCGTTGGCAACCACTCCTGCATCAAAGACCTCCCATAAAAGGTTACAGAATTTTGTCCGATGTCTATCAGCAAGGTGTCTTTACCCTCCATTCCGATATCCCGGTTATTACTACCAACCGGTATGACTTTCCACTCAGTGGCAGATTCAGCAATCGAACAGTCACTTTTCAGATAGTGGCCATTACAGAATACAGCCAAAGCGGTGATGAAGGCGGAATGGTTACCGTAAGCGTTCCATCTCTTCGTTTGCCCGCTCCGCAAAACCTACGTCTCGAAGCCATTGCAAACAATCAAATTCATGTCACCTGGGAATACGACTCTCCGGGCAGTTTCCTCGGTTTCCGGCTAATGCAAAATGGTGTGGCTCTAGCTGACTTCGCTCAGATTCCAGCATCATCACGCTCATATACCCTTGAGAACATCAGGCCTGATAGCCGGGGTGTCATTCACCTTGAACTCCTGGCTGTAGGCAGCCTTGCAGAATCTCATTCAGCTAAGATCAGTCAAAAATTACCCGACCATTTCCTTGCGCCTACACTCTTGAAACCCCAAGGTATAAGTGTAGCCAAAGTAGAAATAGACGGGGAGGTATATGCAGAATTTACCTGGACAGGCAGCCCTGCCGGCTTCGGTGGCAGAGCATTTATGTTATACGCCGATGTACATACTCAGGGCCACCTATCACCCATGAATTCACAACCACTTATGGTGCAGAGCCCTTACCGTTTTAAACTGCCTGACCCGAACCGCGACATTTACCTTTTCGAAATTCGCACACTTGGAGAAAAGAGAATGCAGGGACCTTCTTTATCCTTGTCGCTGAGATTAAACTAAATGACCGTCATGAAAAATGCACTGTTCAACATATCTGCTAAGTTATTATTTGTATTGGTAATAACTTTTTGTGGCGTAAGCTCCGCTTACGGAATAGAGATTGTCGTTTTACAAGAGCCCTCTTGTAGCGGCTACGATGGTTCAGTGCGGGTTGAAGCTTCGCAGCCTTTTAAACCGGGAACCACTTTCGAATGGAGTAATGGCGGTTTAACCCAGACCATCAACGATCTTGAACCCGGTGAGTATAGCGTTACCGTAACTGACCCGCAAATGTGCACAGCTACTGCTTCTGTTATACTCGAAAGCGAACTGAAAGTAGAAATTATAGGATCCGATCGCAGGTTTTGCCAAAAGCCTTGTGGAAGACCACCTAACTGCCCCCCTCCTGCTCCACCTCCGTGTCCTCAACCTCCTGAGTTCAAATGTGAAGTAAAAGTGACCGCCAATGTGACCAATTGCCCCGGATGTACCTACTTATGGAGCAATGGTCAAACAACAAAAACCGCTATATATGAATATACTGGAAGTACAACCCCTACCATTTCAGTAACAGTTACGCGCCCTGATGACAGCTGTGTGGCTTCAGCATCAAAGCAGATTTCTGTCACAGTAAGAACACCATCCAACAGTGAATGCTTTGATCAAGACGGTTGTATCAGAATCAAACACTGTCAGTGCTCGAGCTGTAACATTCCTCCTCCACCAACCATCAATCCCAATAATCCCTGCTATGTACCTTGTATTCCATGCTATAAATGTGAATCAGTTACCTGTCCGTGTATTTTCGGGTTTGGATCTATGGATCCGAATGATATTATTGGACCTGATGGCTTTGAAGGATGGATCTCTGTAAAAGACCGCATCAACTATATGATCAGGTACGAAAATGATCCCATCCTGGCCACTGCTGCAGCCCAAACGGTCAGAGTAGTTCATCCGGTTCCACCCGAAATCAACATATTCAGTTTTAGGCTGGGTGATTTTGGTTTTGGCCAGCACAATTTTACTGTGCCTCCCAATACAGTGCACTATAGTACTCAACTTAATATGGCCGATGAACTGGGCGTGTTGGTTAATGTATTGGCAGGCATTGATGTGGTAAAACGCGAAGCCTTCTGGATCCTTGAATCCGTAGACCCGGTTACAGGGCTCGAGCCGGCAGCCGGAGTTGGATTTCTTCCTATCAACGATACGCTGCTCTCCGACCCCGATAATTTTATTTTTGGGCCGGGCGAAGGTTATGTTAATTTCTCGGTAAAACCAGATGCCAGTGGTGCACAAACTTTTGATACCCTAGTCGCCTGGGCCGATATCTTTTTTGATCAGAATGAGGCTGTTCGAACACCTGACTGGGTCAATATCATTGATGCCGATCATCCGCTTACCTCAGTGGATGCTGTTAATATCAATCTTGATACACCGGTATTTGAATTGTCGTGGACAGCAGCGGATGTAGGTGCCGGATTGTCACATGTGGTCTTATATCTTTCTCAAAACGGAGAACCATTTACCCTTTATTCAGATACTTTAACAGGAAGTTCCCTGACATTTACCGGAGAGTACGGTTCATCCTATGCTTTTTTTACATCAGGTGTGGATCTGGTTAACAATATAGAGCCACTGAAGCAACAAGCAGAAGCAACATACTTTATCAATGGCTTGCTCCAACTGATTGAACCCGGTTTTACCGAAGCCTGCCAGGGTCAGGAAGTCCCTGTTACATGGACTTTCCTGGGATTAACCAACCTTGATGTTTGGCTAATCCACGAATCCGGTGATTCAGCATACCGGTATCTTCTGGCTGATAATCACCCTGCTGTGGATTCGTCCATAGTCGTTAATCTGCCTTCGAACCTGCAAGCTCAGGGAATGTATTACATTGTGCTTGAGGGCAGAAACAGTTTTCTGGCAGACACCTCTCAGGCATTTCATATTGCTCCGATCAATTTTAACCCTCAGTCTGAAATCCCTGCTGTGTGCCGTAATTCCAATGTTCTACTCAGTAATTATGTGTCATACTCCGGAGGATATGACAGCCTCAGCTTCCTTTGGACCGGTCAGTTTATTAGCCAGCCCCTGCAATTTGAAGCCACAGCGGCTCCAACCTTCAGTCAATATTATAATCTTCAAATCACTGACAGCAGAGGATGCTCCGCCTCGGACAGCATTCATGTAGCCGTCAATCAACCACCTGCTGTGGTTGCACAAAAAACTGATGTGGCTTGTTCCAATCAGCCTCAGGGTAGTATTCAACTTAACCTTTCAGGAACCGGGCCTTTCGGTATTCTGTGGAACGATGGTGTTCAAAACACTCTGAACCGAACCGGACTTTTGCCGGGTAGCTACTCAGTAACTGTTACCGATGCCAATTCATGTACCCGAATCAGAGACGTTCAGATTCTCAACCTGAACCCCTTTAACTACAATGCAGGGGGCACTCAGGTGCTTTGCCCCGGCGATACAATTCAGCTCGGACCCGGACCTGAACTGACCGGTGGTTCCCCACCTTATAATCTACTATGGACTTCCACTGATCCTCTGTTTACCGATTCATTAACTGTAAATCCATCAGTTCTTCCCGGTGATGATCAAACCTATGTGCTGCAGATTACGGATAGTTTAGGATGTATATTTATAGATACAGCTTTTGTATTGGTGAAGCCTGCACCAACAGTTGAAACACAAGTCATCCCCATAAATTGCTTCCTGGGTAGTGATGGCTCGGTTACCCTGCTTCCCCAAAGTAACGACGGACCCTGGAGCTTTTTGTGGAATAACGGCGACACTTCTTCTATCCGTTCCGGACTGGCTTCCGGTAATTACTCCTATACTGTTTTCAATACTTATGGCTGCCCGGTAACCGGTTCTGTCAGCTTCACCAATCCTCCCGTATTTCAGGCACTACTTACACTGAATCATGAAATTTGTGCCGGAGATACCCTGGAACTGTTCGACATCAATAGCTCCATTTCAGGAGGAACAGCACCTTATTCAGCAAGTTGGTCTGCTAACTACAACCTGATCAATCCCAATGATCTTAATGCCCTGGCCTACCCGGCCACAGACACCAACTATGTAGTTCAGTTATCGGATGCCAATGGTTGTGTTTCGTCCAGCTTTATCAATGTGATGGTTCGTGACCGGCCAACCCTGTCTGCTGACATCGTAATGTTGCCTTGCGATGGAGAAGCATTGGGTAGCATCCAACTCACCCCATCCGGCTTACCTCCATTCAATGTTTTATGGAACGACGGAGACAGTGTTTTGCTTAAAACCGGATTGGATGCCGGTATATTCACTGTGCAGATAGCCGATGGAAATTTCAGTGCTGATGGAAACATCTGCGTCAATACATACAGCTATGCAATAATACCCACTGCAACACCTGACACCATGGCAATTTTTACTACTACCTGTAACGAAGCAGATACCGGGTTTTTCTACATTAATCTAACAAATCAGTTTGGTTGCGATAGCACTGTTGCCATGACAATCAGCTATGCCGAAGTCGATTCAGTATTCCTTTTTGAAACTACTTGTGTGCCTGCAGAGTCAGGGATTTTTACCGAACAGCTCAACAATCAGTTTGGATGCGACAGTATTGTAATCACCACAGTCGAGCTAGTACCATCCTATGAAATTTTCATTGACGACATTGTTTGTAATCAGGCTGATGCCGGAGTATTTATCGAGTCCCTCATTTCTCAGTTCGGGTGTGACAGTATTGTGACCACCACATTGACCTGGGCCGGTGACTCTGTTGAGGTCAGTGCGGTAAGCTGTGTACAGAGTGAAGCCGGACTTACCATTGAAACACTGACCAATCAGGCCGGTTGTGATAGAGTGGTAGTTACAACCACCACCTTAATACCGCAAAGGGCACCCA
>JBJHCA010000046.1:0-25606 GCA_050485785.1 Saprospiraceae bacterium
TTTATCTACAAAAACCGCAAAGGGAATAATAAATACGAATCCCATCATACGGGCCCAAATACGATGAAAATATTCCCAGAAATAAATAACCTTGAACTCACTCAGCGACATACCACGGTTGATCTTATCATACTGCGGTGTTGCCCGGTATTTATCAAACTCAGTTAACCAGGCTTCTTCCGTCAAGGGAGGAAGAATTCCGGTGACTACTTCCCATTCGGTAATCGATAATCCCGAGCCTGTAAGCCTGGTTATCCCGCCTATAATCACTTGCAGAAAAACCAGAAACAATCCCAGTTTAAGCCAAACTCTGACATACTTGTTGATCACCATGTTATGCGTCTTAAGCTAAAAATTCAGGCTACAAACTTAAGACTAATGCAACAAAAAGGTTGAGTACTATACACCGGCTGTACAGTGGTTTAATGGAATTTAAAAAAAGAATAAATAACTAAAGTATCGCTCATCATCAGCTATGTTGGTATGTTGAAAAAAAGTGCCTGTGAAAAGCCATAATATTGATTGCTGTATGAGACTCTCCTGTTTTCAACAGCATACAAACTCCCAACTGCTTAATTTACCCTACTTTTGCAATGTTGTCAACAACATGTTTATAAAGCTAAAGTGAACATCTGTTTTTTTGAAAAGCCAAAATAAACAGCAATTCAACGTTAAGTTAACAACCTTAAAACAGGATAACCGCTTCTCGGAACTATGTGGAAAATGTTGGGGAATGTTGATATGAACAGGCTTGTTAAAATCAGATGAAAAACTGCACAATTTGCAAACAGCCAGTATATTCTCATTTTTCTTATAATATACAGAAAAACAATATTATGAATATGTGTACTATCATTAACGTGTGAAATAATTCCACAACAAATTGTTTGATCAAAATGAATATCCCTGTCCAACGGTTTAAGCTCACTTCTGATACAAAAGTAAAACTGACTACTGTAGCATCAGTTCTGTTTTTTTCATTGGTGATTGTTTACAACATTTTTGTACTAAGCAATACCGAGATCCTGCACACCTGGCAAATTTTTACTTCTGTGACTGTGGCATTATTGTTTCTTTTTCTCTTTGTCATTTCCATAGGATATGCTCCTAGGCGAATTGATTTGCACAAGAACATGATCTACATACGCAGGTTGTTTGGAGATGTGAAAATACCCTACAAGCAAGTAAGAAAAATAAAGACGGTAACCGACGACGATTTGGGAAAGGTTGTGAGGGTGATGGGTGTAGCAGGTATGTTTGGATATTTCGGTGAATTCAGGAGTGATGTATTGGGTAATTTTAATATGTACACAAGATCCAGAAAGTCATTGATTCTTTTAGAGATGCACAAAGGCAAGCCATTGGTGATTTCCAATGAGCCTGAACTGGCCGATACCATTACAAGGCGTTTGAAGATTAAGAATCATTAGTTAATTTTACATCCCGTTGAGAAAATGGGAAAGAAAATTACAACGCTGAGATATTCATTGAATATCATTACCTGATGTCTTAACTGAACCTTATACTGAAACGAATTTGTTGATCTAATTTACCTGACATGAAAGAGAGAATTGTACTGTGGGGAACCAATGCCAATGACGAAAAAATTTTACTGGCACTAAATCTGAGATCTGAAGACAATGAGTACGATCTAATGATCTGGCCCGAAAAGGACGCTGATGAAACCTTTTACAAGAAGTTACTTTTTGAATGGCGTGATGGAAAAGATGTTGAATTCACATCAGAATATGAAAAAAGAACCGTGCCATTGAGACTGGCAGAATCATTGCTGCCCGATGATATTAAAACGGATAAGTCTGATATTATTCAGCGTACCCAAACGGAATGGCATTTCATTGTTTTGTCATCAAAACTCAATCAGGTTTATGCCTCTGAACTGGATGATCTGAAAGACAGGATTGAAAAACTGGAAAAATATGAAAAACCGGTTTGGGAAGAATTAAAAGGTTTTTGGGATAAAGTTCAGGAACAGGTTAAAGAGAAGAACCTCTTTCACGAGCATGTCAGGTCACTTAAAGAAACCACCAACAGTCTGTTTGATCACATGAAAAACCTGAGGGCTAAGATGGACGAAGAGTTCAATGAATCTGCCCGGAAAAACTACGAACAGTTCACTTCTGCTATCGATGAAATTGAGCAGCGAATCAATAGTAATACCAAGCTGAAAGAAGGTTTTGAAGATCTCAAGAAAATCCAGAAAAAATTTCACTCCGCCCAGTTCAGTAAAGACCTCAGAAACAAAGTATGGAATAGACTGGATGCTGCATTTAAGGCTATCAAAGAAGCGCGATTCGGCCCTGCTGCCGACAAAGGAAACAGTGCACTTCAGCGCCTTGAACGTCGCCTGGCAGGTTTGCTGAACGCTATTGATAAAATGAATCAATCGCTGGGAAGGGATAAAAGTGACCTGAAATACCAAAGTGACCGAATCAATGAAAGCGATGGTCAGCTGGAAGCCCAACTCCGCCAGGCAAAAATCATGATGATCGAAGAACGCATTCGCAGCAAGTCTGAAAAGGTGGATGAAATGCTCAAAACCAAAGCTGAAATCGAACAGCGGATCGAGCGCGAAAAAGTCAAGGAAGCTAAACTGGAGGAGAAGCAAAAAAGGGAAGAGATCAAAAAAGAAATTGAGAAAGAAATCAAGCACCAAATTGCAGAACAGCACGATCAGATCCTGGAGCAGGAAGGCGAAAACATTATTAAGGCCGCAGCAGCACTCGGTGTTCAGGTCAAAGATGAAAATCCGGATGCAGTTGATAAGGAAGACAGTATTGAGCAGGATATAGCAGTGCCCGGGGATATTGAAAAGGAAGAATTGCCTTCCAATGACACAGAAGATACTGAAAAAACATCTCCGAAAGCCGAAGAACAGGCTGAAACTGAAAGTGAATCTGAAGTTGAACCTGGAGCTGACATTGAAAATAAGAAAGACTGACCTCCGGCTTTGAGTTCTTTCTATTGATTACTGCATCAGTTCGGTCTGCTTTCTCGAATCCGTGTTAGCATTAAATACGCAACAGCGGATAAGGCTGTTTTTCAAACCATGGTAACATGAGCATCAGCGAATCATACAACCAATGGGCCTCTGTTTACGATATACACCCCAACCGTACCCGGGATATGGAAGCTTTGGCAGTCCGATCCGTGCTCAAAAATTATCGGTTTAAGCATGCACTGGAACTGGGTTGCGGAACAGGAAAAAATACCGAATGGCTGCTTTCCATAGCCAACAGAATTACGGCTGTTGACTTTTCTGAGAGCATGATAGACAAAGCCCGGGAAAAGTATGAAGGAAGAGCCGTAGAATTCCTCTGCACCAATGTAATGAACATCAGAAGCCTGACTAAATCTCCGTATGACCTGGTCACCTTCAGCCTCATCCTGGAGCATATTGAAGACCTTACCGCAATATTCTCCGTCGTTTCAGATGTTATTGCAAAAGGTGGATTGATGTACATTGGAGAGCTCCACCCATTCAGGCAATATACCGGATCAGGTGCACGCTTTGATACTGGAAACGGATCAGAACAGGTAACCTGTTATATCCATCACGTTTCAGACTTTGTTACTTCTGGCCTTGCTACAGGCTTTGAGCTTGTTAATATGAAAGAGTTTTTTGATGAGCCGGCGGACAACCCTATGCCCAGGATTCTCAGTATTTTATTGAAGAAAACTTAGTGTTTACACCGAATGCAACATGCTGAGGTTTGGTCATTTTTTTGGGTGTAACTCTTTGTGGTCGCACTTTGTGCGATTATATAGAAACACCATATGGTATTGTTGCCCCTTATCAGCCTCTACCTTTTTAATGATCCGACAGCGTCAAAAAACAAAGAGATATAAAAAAACTAATTGGGAAACCCGCAAAATTCAGCCCGGATAATCAGCATCTACCAAAATTTCTAATAGGCAAAGTTGATAATTACCATCTTCTTAAACCAAACATTCACAACAGATTCTCAAAAAAATCAGCATCAGTTAAAGGCTTTTGTAATTATATTTTTCTATGAATGTAATAAAACACAGGTATTGCGGGTTTATATTATCGTAAATGATTGTGCAATGGCTGTTAAAATAGCCTTGACTTAAAAGCAAAACATAAACCGGAGTTTGGATAAGTTGCCTTTTGTCCATGCATTCTGCATCTCCGGCCTCTTTTCCGAACTTCATATTGTTTAACCCAAAAAACATCATCATGATGAGGACATCGTTGATCGGAATAATCATGGCCTGTTTACTTCTGGCCAATTCAATTTCAGCCCAGCATTCGAATCTGGGTGTAAAAGCCGGACTAAACGTTTACAATATCAACAGTACTGCACCGGCCAATACTGATTACAAAGCCGGTTTACATGCCGGATTGTTATCACACATACACCTGTCACGTGATTTTGCTCTTCAGCCTGAAGTGATGTATTCTTTACAAGGTACTTCATGGGGTAATAACTCCCTCAATCTGGGATACATCAACGTTCCGGTACTTGTGCAGTATATGTTTGGTGGGGGCTTCAGAGTTCAGGCCGGCCCTCAAATAGGAATACTTGCTCATGCCAATTCAAAGGTTAATGGAAACAATACGCAGATAAGAGATAACTATAAAACCCTGGAGGCCGCAGTAAGTATTGGTACCAGCTATGTACATTTACCTTCAGGCCTGGGTGCCGATTTGCGATACAATCACGGGTTGACCGATATCACCAAAACAGACATGGTTACCACGACCAACAGAGGATTTCAGCTCGGCATTTTCTATCTCTTCGTTCATCAGTAAACAGAACGAGTTAAGCCGGGATAACACATTGATTCCGGTGCTTAAGAAATACATGTAGATTATTGCTGAACGTGAGGACCTGCACCGATCGGCTGTTCTGTAATGGAATGGCTGTGAGGTGTGGGTTTTTTTTGAGGTGTTAAAAGAATTGTATCATCACACCATTCGAACAGTTCTTTTTCCTCAACAACCTTGTCGGCAATACCCGTTGAGTGATCAACAACCTGGCTATTGCTTTTATTAGCCATCATTGAAACCCGTACCTTTGCCGCATGAAATCTCCAACAGACCTAAGCCATCAAGAATTGTACAACAGACTGGAATTGGACAGCCGGACCATGCGCAAATTGGGTTACACCATAATAGATGCCATTGCCGGCCATATGGAAACTCAACATCACAAGCCCCCCGTGGCACAAGCCTCTCGGGCCGAAATGGATGCTTTGTTTCTAGAGGAAGCTCCCGATAACCCTGAAGATCCGGAAACAGTACTGAACTTTGTTTTGGATAAGGTAATGCCCCATTGCAATATAGTGAGCCACCCTAAATCATTTGCATTTGTGCCCGGCCCCAGTAACTACATTGGCGCTATGGCCGATGCGCTTTCCACGGGATTCAATGTTTTTTCCGGTGGTTGGGCAGCATCTCCCGCTGCTGCTGAGGTGGAAATTGTAACCATGAACTGGTTGCTGAAAATGTTTGGGTTTCCCGTAAAAAAGGGCGGAGGGATTTTCACCAGCGGAGGGTCTATGGCCAACCTTACAGCCCTGGCCACTGCCAGAAAAGTGAAATGTGGTGATGATTTCAGTAAAGCGGTGATCTATCTTTCCGATCAGGCGCACTCATCCAACATCAAAGCCATTCGCGTTCTGGGCTTCAGTAAAGAACAGGTTCGCATAATACCCACCGATATGGAGTTTAAAATGGCTGTTAATAAGCTTAAAAATGCCATAGCCCGTGACCGGCTGGAAGGTTGTTTCCCATTTTGCCTGATTGCTTCGGCCGGAACCACCAACACCGGTACGGTAGATCCATTGACAGAACTGGCTGCACTTTGCAGGAAAGAAAGCGTCTGGTTTCATGTAGATGCTGCTTATGGCGGAGCAGCTGTGTTAACTCCGGAAGGTAAAAAAATGCTCCGGGGTATCGAAAAAGCTGATTCGGTGACCGTTGATCCGCATAAATGGTTTTACCAGCCTTATGAAATCGGTTGTCTGCTGGTACGAAATCACAAATGGCTCAGCGGTACATTTACCGAAAAACCCGAATACCTTCGCGACATTGAAGGCAATGAATCGGAAATCAATTTTTATGACCACGGCATAGAACTTACCCGGCGGTTCAGAGCACTAAAATTCTATATGTCTGTAAAAACCTTCGGACTGGCATCATTTCGGCGTGCAGTGGCCTACAATTTAGAACTGGCTCAAAAAGTTGAGTCCCATCTCAGAGAAAGTGTCCGGTGGGAGGTGATCTCCCCGGCCACCCTGGCCATCATAAACTTCAGGTACAACCCCATCAGGCTAAACCTCAACGAAAAAGAACTCGACCGGGTCAATCAAAAAATAGCCGGTGCTATCATGGCTTCGCGTAAAGCTCTGCTAGTTACCACAGTACTCAATGGAATGATAGTGCTGCGAATGTGTCTCATCAACCCCAGAACAACACTGCAAGACGTCCTGGAGACCCTAAATGACTGTGAAGCTTTTGCTGAATAAAACACTGACTTCCAGTTTATAATGAGCCATCGCGTTTAACCGGTGGCCAGGTATAACCGCTGAATCAGGCCCGAAAACGGCCTTAAACGTCTTTTCCGGAAGGAGTTCCAATCAGATAAGTAATACTTAACCCTGAAACTCCGGGCAGTTCACCGGCTGACCAGGTATAGTTTTCAGCTTGAGTCATTTTAGCCAGCTCCATAATCCTTTCAGGGCTTCGCAGACGATTTACGGAAACCAAACCGTCCCAAACCGTACAAAGAGGTATCAGAGGAACAAGATAGGTAAATATTAGCCTGCTTGCGCGAAAAGGTCTGATCAGTGGACTGCAAAGCAGCATGGCCGGAATGTGAAATAAGAGTATGCCTAGTGCCATGAGGAAACGGTTTCCACCACCGTCAAAAATTGCTATTCCGGCCCCGGAGTCCACCGCATTCTGAAGAACTTTCACCCCAACATCATCATCAAAGTGGTGAAAACCGGAAAAAATGGTGCGTAGCCCGGTCAGTTCTTCCGGCACTTCCGCGGCATTGACACTATGGGTATAATATTGGTAAACAGCGGACTCATAACCAATTTTCTCAGGGTTTAATCCGCTAACAGGGAACAGGTCAGTGAAGGTTACAGTTACGGGTTTTCCATACCGCTGCCTCACCTCCCTCGCAATTTTCCATAATGGCCCGCCACTTCCGGAACAGAGATCCACAATGCGAACCGTACCGCTGTCTTCCAGTGCTTTGTAAAGTATTGGAATTACCGACCTGTAAAGATTCAAGGTTTCAAACACAAACCTCAGGTAATCTGTCATACCTTCACGAACGGTTGCCGGAAACCATGGCAGATCTTCAAATTCAAACAGCGGAATTCTGATTCGCATTCAACAACTTTATCAAATGTAGTAAAAATCAGACTTTTGCGCTGGGGTGTTATTTTTTTTATACCATTTTGTTGTGGCCTCATCCCGGTTATCAGCATTGTACCTTCAATAAAGACTTCCGCTTCCTGGGTTCCATTCAAGTAGCATAGCGTTAATGGCAAACTTGAAGGAGTAATCTCAAAGTGGTGTGATACAGACATTACCCCCGTATATTTGTCAGTCAGTATATTCAACTGGACCAAAATTAAAATCCATAGACAGTGCCGGACATCTTACTGAGGCCTTATTTTCTGAATACCTCTGTTTTGTACAGGCTCAGGATAGCTATCTTATTCGGCCTGTTTGTGTTTCTTTTTCTGGTAATTTTTCAGCCGTTCCGGATATTTGAACTGGGGCAGGGATTGGTTTGGGCATCTGCGGGTTTTGGCTTGGTTACCGCTGTTACTATGATCCTTTTAAACATTGTTCCCCTTCGCTTATTGCCCGCATTTTTTGATGAAGAGCGCTGGAGTATTGGCAGAGAGCTGAGTATAACCTTACTGAATCTTTTTTTTATCGGGCTGTTTAATTTTCTTTTTTTTGGATGCCTGGTTCAGGATGCATTTACACTTCGGAACCTTATTTGGTTTCAGCTTGTAACCATGGCTGTGGGCATTTTTCCGGTTTCCGCTGCAATACTGATCAGTGAGTCAATCAGGAGGAAAAAGTTCAGTACTGAAGCAAAACAGCTTTCCGGTACTGTAGGTATGCAGGTTAACAGTGAAGAAAGGAACAACTCACAGAAAGATGTTGCCGGTCAACATCTTACCGCAATTACCATACCTTCTCAGAATAAAGATGAGGCGGAACTTACGCTGTTTGCTCAAGACATACTTTTTATCAGGGCTGCCGACAATTATGCAGAAGTGTACTTTGTGCGGGAAGAACCCGTGCGAACAGTAGTTCGCAACAGCCTTAAAGCACTGGAACAGGTATTAGAACCATTCAGTGAGTTTGTTCGCTGTCATAAAAGTTATATCGTCAACACCGGTAAAGTGGCCAGGGTGTCAGGTAATGCGCAGGGCTATCTGCTGCATATTAATGGAAGCAACTTCACCATTCCGGTATCGCGTCAGTTGAATGCAGAAGTAAAAACCTGGTTTACCCGGACATCATAAATATACGAACAACCTTGTTTTCTTTAATCTTACTGCAAGCGAATTTCGTCCATGTTCTGGTCGTAAAACTTGTATTCAATCACCTGAAAATCTGCATTGGGAATAACTGGAATCCATTTGCCGTATTTAAAAAACCAGCGCATTTGCATGTTTGGCAAGCCTTTGGTGATATAGGCATGCAAGTATGGATGAACGGCCAGTCGGAACTTCCCCTTGGGCAGAGATTTGATCACAAATTGTAGATCGCGTTGTAGCTCATCAATGGTTAAAATAGTTGGATTTACCTTTCCTTCTCCTTTGCAGGTTGGGCATACTTCAGAAGTATCGATTTTAACCTCAGGTTTAACACGCTGTCGCGTTATTTGCATCAGCCCGAATTTGCTGAGTGGCAGGACGGTTTGCTGTGCCCGGTCATTTTTCATGTAATCCCGCATACTCTGATAGAGGGTTTTCCGGTGCTCAGGATTTTTCATGTCGATAAAGTCGATAATAATAATCCCTCCAATGTCCCTCAACCTCAACTGCCTTGCGATTTCCTTGGCTGATTCAAGGTTGACGGCCAGTATACTTTCTTCCTGATTGCGCGCACCGCTTTTGGGCCCTGAGTTGACATCCACTACATGCATGGCTTCAGTGTGCTCTATAACCAGATAGGCACCACTTTCCATGGTGGCTGTTTTCCCAAATGAAGACTTGATCTGATGGGTAATGCCAAACTTATCAAATATGGGCACCTTACCCTGATAATGCTGAACTATGTGTTTTTGCCCGGCAGAAAACTTTTCAATATACTCCCTTAATGTGTGGTATAACTCTTTGTCATCAACCAGAATTTTACTGAAGCTGTCGTTGAGAAGATCACGCAAAATACTTTCCGATTTGTCGAGCTCATTGAGTAACATACGGGGTCCGGTGGCATTTCGCAGGTTTCGGTGAATTTGTTCCCACTTTTTCTGAAGACCCACCAATTCTTCGTGCAGGTCGGCAACTTTTTTTCCCTCAGCAGCCGTCCTTAAAATGATTCCAAAATTCTGAGGCCTGATGCTTTCACCCAGGGTTACCAGCCGTTTTCTTTCGTCAGGGTTGGCTATTTTTTTGGAAATTGACACGCTGTTACTAAAAGGCGTGAGTACCATATACCTTCCCGGAAGAGTAATTTCACAGCTCAGCCTTGGCCCTTTGGTGGAAATGGGTTCCTTTAGGATTTGCACAAGCATAAGCTGCTTGTTTTTCAGTACCTGGTCTATTTTCCCGGTTTTGATTATTTCGGGTTCGTACTCAAAGTTATTGAGCGAAGCGGTTTGTTGACCGATGATGGCCTGAGTACAAAACTTGTTCAATGAACGAATTTGCGGCCCCAGGTCGGTATAGTGAAGAAAGGCGTCCTTCTTATGGCCAATATCAACAAAGGCAGCGTTTAAACCGGGCATCAGCTTGGTTACGCGGCCTACCAGGATATCGCCAACTGAAAAGTTGACGTTGGATTTTTGTTTATGAAGCTCCACAAGTTTGCCGTCTTCAAGCAGACCTATCTCAACTGCCGAAGGCGTACTGTGGATCACCAATGCCTTTTCTACTGATTCTTGTGAATCGGACATAGGTAATTTATTTATATCGGGTTATACAAAAACAACCATACGATTTAAGGTCAAATCGTATGGTTATCAATGAATGTTCGTAAAAGCACATCACCGGCATGGTAAGATACTACCGCACCCAGAGGTGTGAATTTAGCTGATGATGCAGGCCGGAGGCAATTTTCTAAGGGAAGGACAGATAGGTATTGATTAAATAAAACTCCCGGCAAGGCATCATAGGGAACATGCTATCGATTCTTCTTCTTGTGCCTGTTCTTTCTTAGTCTTTTCTTTCTTTTGTGCGTCGCAATCTTATGACGCTTTCTTTTTCTACCGCAAGGCATACAATCAATTTTTTATAAGTTAAACAATGCTTGTTGTATAAGTCTTTTCAGGTTCTCTTCAGGGTTTCTTTCGAGAGCCTGATCAAATACCAGTTTAGCCGAATGCGTATCATTCAGCATTGAAAGGGCTTTGCCCTTATAATAATAAGCCCGAAGCTCATTTGGTTCCATGCTGATCACTTTTTCCATTCGCTCAACACAACGTTCGTACTGCCCGGTATCGTAAGCCAACCTGCCAAGATGGAAAAGCGGCCGGTGATCATCGTGATGTTGTTCGGCCAGCTGCAGAAGCATAGTGATTCCCATCATAGGATTTCCTTCGTCAGGATGATCAACCAGCAAAAGGCTTTGATTAATCCGGTAACTCACATTTTCCGGATCCATGCTGATTGCACTTTCAATACTGGCCCGGGCTTTCATCACGCAATACCGAAGCAGGTCTTCTTGCCTGGCCCGTTGTGCACAAAATGAGTATGTTGTACCGGCAATAGACCAGGCTTCTGCGGTATTTTCAATACCCGCTACCCGTTCAGCATGATATCCTGCCAATTCAATGTAGCCGTTCGCAAACCAAAGGCCCGAAAGCTTTTTATGGATGCCTGCTGCTTCCTCTTGCCCTGCGGAATCATCGTAATCCTCGAGCATGGACTCAAGCAGTTGGATGGAATCACGCGTAATGCGATCAAGATGCATCAAAGCATGTGACTTTGATGCATCCAGATCAATCATGTTTTGCATCATGACTCGTTTTCTTTCAATTTCCTTATGCCCTGAAGGCCTGGTATCCAGCAGAAAATACAATCCGCTGAAAAGCACTGCAAAGGCAAGAAAATAAAGAATCCGGTTTCGTGTCATAATGTGAAAATATAAGAGTTTAATGCTTACCTGCCATTTTGAGAAGCTGCAGACACATTGTCCTTCACATGCTCAACAAATACTTTGGCAGGCTTGAAAGAAGGAATATAGTGTTCCGGAATTTCAATAGCTTCGTTTTTCTTAATGTGACGGCCAATTTTTTTAGCTCTCTTTTTAACTATAAAACTGCCAAATCCTCTCACATAAACATTTTCACCTTCTGCAAGCGATTGCTTTACTTCTGTGAAAAATTGCTCTAATGTTACCAGTACATCAACCTTCGCAATTCCGGTCTTTTCGGAAATCCTTGCTACTAAATCAGCTTTTCTCATTTGTTTATAATGTTTAAAGTTAATTGTTTCACCTTCAACAAGATGGCTTATTTTTTGCGCCTGCAAAGATCGTAAAATATCCGTCAAACAAAAATTATTCCTATCTAAAATTTTGAATTATAGTGGTTTCTTCAATCATCAGGCTATTTTTGACGGAGTCTACAACCCGTAAACAATCCAGCAGTAAAGCGTATGCTTATCGTTTATCAGTCTGATTATTATGTAGTTGCAAACAAACCGACGGGGTGGTCTTCCGTTCCAGACCTGACCGACTCTCCTGATCTTTGCACAGAAATGGAGAAGATGCTTGGCTTTAATTTGCACCCTGTACACCGAATCGATAAACCGGCTGCAGGCCTTGTGCTTTTTGCCAAAACTTCTCAGAGTATGGCAGTTGCTTCTCAGTGGATTGCAGGAGGAGAACTGAGGAGGACCTACCTGGCTGTTACACCAAAAGGGAAGATGATGCCTGAAGGTACCATGTTGCACTACCTACAACACCAACAAAAAGATAATAAAACAAAAACTTCTGCTCAGCCATTAAAAGGCTATAAAAAAGCAGAGCTTCGCTACAGGATTATTGAGACCATTGACCGATATATGCTTTTGGAGCTCACCATGATTACCGGTCGTACACACCAGATAAGGGCACAACTTGCCGCTGAAGGGATTCCTATAAAAGGTGATGTAAAGTACGGGTCCAGGCGCAGTTTACCCAACAGAGGTATCTTATTGTTCAGTAACCGGCTGAGCTCCGATGAGTTTGATATTACAGTCTGGCCCGGAGATGAGGATATCTGGCACAGATTCGGGTATATAAAAAGAGCAGCTAAGCAAACAAGTTTGGAATAAACTCAGGATGAAGAACCCCGGGGTGGAGATAGTTGAATCCGATATTACCGGTAATACCACCGGTATGTACTACCAACAGCGGTAATGATCCTTCTGATATTTCTACAGGGAGTTGTCGGCTTATGGCGAAAAAAAGTTTGCCGGTGTATACCGGGTCAGTTATGATGCCGGTGGTTTCAAACAGCAGGTTCATAAAATTGATCAGGTCGGGCTTCCATTTGCCAAATCCACCCCAATGTGCATCGGTAATGTAGTGCAGGTTGGGCAAAACAGGGAAGTAATTCATACTGGTTTCAGGCAATTTCAAGGCACAAAATGCAAAAATTCGGCTCCCGGGCAATGCTTGAGCCATGCCGGCAGCCGTTGTTCCGGTACCACATGCAAGGCAAACATCAAACAGCGCATCATTTATTGCTTCACGGGCCATTTTGGCTACGTGATTCACTGCATCGTCACTTTTCCCTCCTTCGGGAATCCACATGAAATCGCGGCTGTTTATCAGATTTTCAACTGTTTCCTTACCCGAGCGCAGAGTTCTGAAAACTCCTGGCTCTACATACTCTACCCGTGCACCGGAGTGGTGCAGAAACCGTATTACCGGATTATCCGGATCGGGCCGGTATGATCGCACTAACGCATGAAATGGAATTCCATACTCACTACAAATCCATGCCAAAGCACATAAATGATTGGAAAAAGGACCACCCATACTTACTATTCCAGAGTAGTTGCCTGAGTTATATTTAAGTAGGAAAGGCAATACTTTGATAAGCTTATTACCACCATATACAGGATGGATTTGGTCGATTCGCCAGGTGAAGACATCCCTGCCGTTTTTATTCCATAAAAACTCAGGCCGGGGGAGAATAATGGGAGTAATGCTTTTCATATCGGTGTTGTCAGGTTGGGCAGTAGGGAAGTGTTTGTAAAACATATAGGTATACAGCTGTTCCGGCATTGAGAAAACGACTTTAATCTGTAACCCGTTGATCTGCACGTAAACTAAATTGCAGCACTCCCAAAAATAACCCCGGTTCGCAGGATTTACTCAAATGCATCTATATTTGTTTTCGCTAAACCGAAATTCAGCTATATGGCCATCATACACCCTGTGCGCATCCTTTTTCCCAATATGGATCTGGTAACCTCCGGTGAAGTATTTTTTGCAGAGGTAAAAGAACACTTTCCGGCTTTTCGCGATCATGGCTTTTTCCTCGATTCCGAACGACCCGTGTTGTGTATTTACAGGGCATCCAACCAACATGAGCAACACCTGGGAATATTTGGAGCCATTGCCATGGATGATGTAGATTCAGGAAAGGTTATAGGGCATGAAAGTACATTGGCTGAGAAGGAGCAGATAATGCTTCAGCTTATCATGGAAAGAAATGCGCTGATCAAGCCCGTGTTGTTGACTTATCCTGATCAGGGCAGGTTGGTGAACGAGCTTCAGCAGATTATTGATCAAAGAGATTGTTCTTTTTCTTTTAGTCTCAATGATTTTGAACATGCAGTGTGGGTCATTGAAGACCTTTCATTGTTGAGCAAAGTGCAATCTGCACTGGACTCGGAGGCTTCTAAGTATTATATTGCTGACGGTCATCACAGAACCTCCACCACCGATATTATTAGAAAAAGATTCAGAAAGTTATACCATGACCAACCTCACAAGCTCGAACCGTACAACTTTTTGTTTTGTGCTGTTTTTCCAATGAGCCAGCTCGATATACATGACTTTAACCGCAAGGTAAGCGGTTTAAACGGGCTATCTGATATTGCCTTTATGGCATTACTTTCCTCAATTTGTAACATTGAAAGACTAGATATACCAAGAAAGCCACTTCATCAGCATGAAATCACGATGTTTTTGAAGGATGAATGGTTTAGTCTGGTTTGGAAGGAAGAAATTATCCGGCAGCAAAGTCAGGCTGCCGATAAACTTGATGTCTCTTTACTCAACAACTATGTTTTGCATAATATACTAGGAATTAGCGATGTAAGATCAGATAAACGGGTTACTTATGTAGAGGGACCTGCCGGTATCGAGGTTTTGGAAACTCCGGTTGACTTTGCAGAAACTACTGTTTCCTTTTGTCTTTACCCGGTAAACTTTAGCCAGTTTATAGAGATATCTGACAGCAGCCAGATACTTCCTCCAAAGTCAACCTGGTTTGTGCCAAGGATTCACAATGGGCTGGTAGTGATGCCCTATACAGATTAATACTAACATTTTACTCACATTCAGCGCGTTATATTGGCACAGCATTCACTTTTGGTGTTGAGCTTCCTATTGTACTGCGTATCTTTGTTGAAACAATAATCTCATTATGCAGAATAAGTTGGAAGACATCTATGATGATCAGGGTAGAAAAGTATCGCCGGTATTGCCCGAAAATGTAAAGAACTTTCTCATCGATATTGACGGCACTATCTGTGATGACATTCCTAATGAAGAGCCGGAGAGAATGCTCACGGCCGGGGTTTATACCGATGCCCTTGAAATGGTGAACAAGTGGTATGAAGAGGGGCATTTGATCACTTTTTTTACCAGCAGAACCGACGATCACAGGGAGTATACCGTCAAGTGGTTGAATGAGCATGGCTTTCGATACCATGGCATTATCTTTAACAAACCCAGAGGAGGCAATTACCACTGGATTGATAATCACATAGTAAGGGCAACCCGTTATAAGGGAAGGTTTACCGATCTGGTAGTTCGCAATGCCGAGATAGAGGTCTTCGAAAAATGACCTTCTGAAGTTTCTATGAGAGTGGTTGATGTAAAGCCTTTTCAAAGTGCGGATTAAATGCTTGTATCAGGTCGAAGGGTAGAACAAACTGGTATAAAAAAAACTGAAGTTGATGTAAAGCCTTTTACATTTGAGATATGAACACCATGTTAAAGGAAAACATCAGACAGGCGTTTATTGCACTTAAGGCAAATGCCCTTAGAAGTTTTCTAACCCTGTTTATTATTTCCATAGGCATTACTGCTCTGATAGGAATACTCACTGCACTCGACAGTATCAGTGCTTCACTTGCCGGCAGCCTCAGCAGTATGGGTGCCAACACTTACAGCATAGTCCGCAAAAGTGAAACACTTCGCGGAGTAAGAGGTGGCAGGCAAACCCGATTGTCTGATCCCATTACTTTTGATCAGGCCATAGGGTTTAAGAACCAATTCGATTACCCTTCACGGGTCAGTATTTCTTTCCGCGGAAGTTCAGTAAGTGAAGTGAAATTCAGGGATCGCAGCACTAACCCTAATGTTATGCTGTTTGGTGTGGATGAGCATTATCTGACTGTGGCAGGGTATTCTCTCCTTCATGGTCGCAACTTCACCGAAAACGAAATTGTTGAAGGACAACACCTTGCCATAGTAGGATCTGAGGTATTTGACCTGATTTTGAAAGGAGAAGATGACCATGGAATTGGTTCGGTGATTTCGGTTGGAAATGTCAAATACCGGGTAATTGGTGTAATGGAAGCCAAGGGAACAAGCGCAGGGATGAACTCGGATCGGGTTTTGTTTATACCTCTTCATAATGCCCGACGGTATTTTGGTTCCGGAACCCGCAATTACAATATTTCTGTTCAGGTGAGTGATGCTACCAGTATGGAACCATCGATATCCTATGCCACCGGGTTGTTCAGACTGATTCGGCGGCTGGCACCGGTGCATGACAATGACTTTGAGATGCGAAGAAGTGACAGTTTGATCAGTCTGCTTGAGGAAAATACCCGATACATAAGGTATGCTACTATTTTCATTGGGCTTATCACATTACTAGGAGCCGCTATTGGTTTAATGAATATCATGTTGGTATCGGTATCTGAGCGAACGCGTGAAATTGGAGTAAGAAAGTCTCTGGGTGCATCATCCTCCCATATTTTACATCAGTTCATAGTGGAGGCGGTAGTGCTGTGTCAGTTAGGTGGCCTGGTGGGTGTAGTGACAGGCATAGGCATCGGAAACCTGGTTTCCCTATTGACCGGCGGGCCGTTTATAATTCCATGGGTATGGATATTGCTTGGGCTGGGTCTTTGTTTTATTGTAGGTCTGGCCAGCGGAATTTATCCAGCACTCAAAGCTTCACGACTTGACCCCATTGAATCTTTGAGATATGAATAAGCATAAATGGCCAAAAAGAAAGCCCCGCTATCAGGATAACGAGGCTTTCACTTAGGATATATTTCTTATGGCTTAACGGTTAAACCGCGCAGTAGTAGTTTCGTTGATCCAGCAACCAACCACGTAAGTGTCTCCTTCGCGAATGTTTCGCTGGAATCCTTCCTCAATAGGTGGGAAGAACGCGGTATATCGGGCAATAAGATCGTTCGCCTCCGCTCTGACGCTGGGGTCAACATTGCGGGCCTGAATAAACTTATCCACTGCTGCCCAGCTGACTGCCCATCCCAGAAACGGATCAACATCACGGCAAACGGCGCCACTTGATGCATATAATTTACCGATTTCCAGATATGCTTCACCAAGATTGGGGTTGTACCTCAGTGCTTCCAGTGCAGCAGCACGAGCAGCGCTGCGGTTATTGAGGCGGTAAGCATGAATTCTTACCAACATCATGGCATATTCAGCTTTGCGGTCAATTTCGGTGGAACGCTCAATGGCTTCACGATATTTGGCAGCAGCTTCGTTAAACCTTCCCTCCCTGAAAAGATCATTAGCATGAAGTGCCGGGTTTTCGGCATACTGAGCCAGACGAATACTGTCTCTTCTTGCAGCCTGAAATGCTTCATCTTTGGCAAAGATTTCAGCCAGCATGGGGTGCTCACGATCGCATCCCGCTCTGATAAGTGTAGAATAAATCTCTCTGTATTGCTCTCTGTTGTCAGGGTCGGATTCATAGAGCGGAGCCAGTTTAGCCATCATAAAATCGCAATCGAATATAAAAGCTTCAATATTGGCAAACCGGGCTTGTACCTGCTCCCATGCTTCGCGGTATCGGGTAGCTTCATCTGCGTCGCCACCGGCCATATTGTGCTCGGCAATGGCTTCCAGGTTCAAATAAACATTCCGGAATTCCTCCAGTTTATCTGCCGGCATGTCGTCTTCTTTTTCAATATACTTTGCACGAAGTGCATCAAATTTCCTGACAGTGATATCTCCGAGCGGGTAAAATGCAAAACTTGGCAGGGCATTACCTTCCAGTTCAAGGGCACGCTGAAGTGCATCGTATGCCTGATCGTATTCAACACCCAGGTAATAAAGGGTAAATCCTTTCCGGTAATGAATATTGCCTTCCCGCTTTCTGCCCTGTCTAACAGTTTCTCCAAAACACATCAGATAATGGTCAAATAGGGTCAGGATTTTACCCAGATACTCCATTCGCTCTTCACCGGTTTCTGCTTCGCGGTAAAAGGCCTGGTAAATTTCAATACCATCAATGAAGTGGAATTCATGTCCGGCAGGAGAATATTTGATCAGCTTACTCCACAATGGGTAAGCCTGCTGGTAGTCTCTGGCGCGAATATGGTCTCTGTAAAGTACATGGTACTTTTTGCCTTCGCCTTCACCACCGGGAAAGTTAGTGAACCCTTCACAACCCAATGCCAGTGATTTTTCACTATGCACCAGGCTCAATATGAAGAACACAACCAGCGATACACTCAAAAAACTATAATGTCGCATTTCTAATTAAATTTTTGTTTGTAAAACCAGGTGTTGTCCGTTAAAGTAAACCCTAAATGAATCCTGATAAATCTTTCGTCAAGTACGGAGTCAATTCCGCGGTACCCTCCTTCAAGGGCAATATGACAGTAAGACAAGGGCATCATTTGCGTAACTTTTAACGGTAATCCCAGTCCAAATGCAATGCCAAATTCCCTGAATTGGTTCAAGTCGATTTGCCTGGGGTCTGTTCCATAGAATAAACCACCCCGATATGTTATCCGGTTGCCATAAATGTTAAAATCTCTGAAATCATGGGTATAGCTGGCACCTGCACTTACATAAAATGTATTGGCAAGGTCCTGATTTCGCACATTATCTTCAAAATCAGACCAGCTGGTTAATTTTGTGTTAATGCTGAAATTGAACTTTTCGGTTTGGTAGAAAGTAAGACCAATATTGACAGAAAATGGCATTTTAAGGGTACCGCGAACATTTGTTTGGTGCAGGATGGTATCAGTACCGTATGCGTTGCTAAAGCTGGTGTAGAGTTTGTTGTTTTGAGTTCTCAGTGTACCGGGCAGATCTGCAGCCACACCTACACTTAACCCGCGGCGACCTCTCCCCTGTTCTGACGCACTGAGTACAAAATCGTGCAATAATCCTACTCTGAGAGTGAAGCCACTGATGCTAAAATCGTCTCTAAGTCTGTTTTCTCTTGCAAATTCGAGTTCAGTATGGCGGCTTTGATTGTTATACGCCAGCCTGCCGAAATGGTAATGAGAGCTTAAACCGATGGCTGACCGGCGATACCTAAACCCCAAGCCACTGACCAGTTGATATATCCCTCCGTTCCCTGAGTAATTGTATTGAATTTGGCCATGAACAGGATCGCGTTCAAAAGTTTCAAGGTTATAGTTCATCCTGCTGTATGGAATCAAGCCCAGGCCAAGTCCCCAAAAATGATTGCGCTCTTCCTGTTCAACTTGCTCCCGCAGTGGATTGCGCAGTGGAAACCCCAATGCGAGATGGTTCAAATAGCCGTTTCTGACCCAGATGCTTTCCTCTTCATCCTGCATATGCCTGAACGATGCATTGGCTCCAACGTCAAAACTAGTCATTCGCAGAAATGCAAAACTTGCAGGATTGGCAAAGTTTAGCTCATTACTGGTAATATATCCGGCCATGTTGCCACCCATGGTAAGCTGGGAAACTATATCCCCTTTCACCATATCGCCCAGTCCAAATTTGGACAAAGGTGCATTATCAGGAGTGATTTGTGCACGAATGGTCAAAGTAAAGGATAAAAGTAAAAATAGTCCGATGATATGCTTCATCTATAGATTGGTCTTGTTGTATTGCAATATCTTATATAATCCGTATGAGATTAAGTTTGGGCGCACAAATATCTTATTTTTCAGGTTTGCAGCAAAATAATCTGCATCTCCTCCTGTCATCACCACAGTGATTTTACCAAATCTTAATGAAAAGTGATCAATAAATCCTGCCATCTCAAACACGGATCCTGATTGAACGCCTAATCTGATAGAATCATGTGTGCTCTTTCCAACAATTTCATCAAACTCACCGGGATGAAGTTCCGGCAAAGCATGGGTAAAGTGGCTCAATGCTTTAAATCGCATGCGTAAACCGGGAGCAATTGCCCCTCCCGGATATTTACCTTCGGCAGTTACAATATCATAAGTAACGCATGTACCCGCATCCACAACCAGTACATTTTGACCGGGAAACATGTGAAATGCACCTATAGCTGCAGCCAGCCTGTCCATACCCAGTGTTTCCCGGCTTTTGTAGTGCAATTGAATCGGAACCGGTGTTTCAGGAGAAAGCCATTCCCATTCAAAATCCTTTTTGGCGAAAGGCAGTTCGGGTTGTTCGTGACTAATTTTAGCCACAGTACAAGCGAGTCCGTGTGTAACCGGATAGGAAGTGAGAGTTTTTTCGGTTTCCTGCCAACGGTTGCTTTCGTATTGCTTTTCAACAATTACATTACCCTGTTCGTTAAAAACCACTAATTTTGAACGCGTATTACCGATGTCAAGAGTAGCAAACATGGCTTCAGGAGTGTTATGGTTATGCTGGCAGATACAAATATTGAAAATACAATTGACTTCTAAATTATTCAGGGCATGAACAAGTTCATTTTCTTTTTGGCATTGCTTATGTTTTCAGGTTCAGCTTTATTATCCCAGGGGATAGATTTTTTTGAAGGTACCTGGGAAGAGGCACTGCGTTTGGCCGAAGACCAGGACAGGCTTATTTTTGTGGATGCTTACGCTGTGTGGTGCGGGCCGTGCAAAAGGATGGACAGACATGTTTTTCCTGATCAGCGGGTGGGGAGTTTTTATAATGACAATTTTGTTAATGTAAAACTGGACATGGAGAAAGGAGAGGGTCTGTCATTCAGGAGGCAATACGGAGTCAGCAGTTTTCCAACATTTTTCTTCATAAGGCCCAACGGAGAAGTTGCTTACCGGGTTAGCGGAGCCAAGCCCGTGGATGAGTTTATACAGATCGGAGAAATGGCAATGCGCCGCATGGATGACCTCGATATGCTTCAGCGGGATTTTGAGCAGGGAAACCGGGAGCCGGATTTCATGGTGCGGTACATACGGGCGTTAAAAAGAACCGGAGAAGCCGATCTGAGGACAGCCAACGAGTACATTGACAGTCAGGAGGACCTTACCTCGAAAGAGAATCTGATGTTTATTCTTGAATCATGTTCGGAAGCTGATAGCAGGATCTTTGATCTGCTGGTTAAGAACAGGACTGCCATTGAGAAAATATATTCAGCTGAGCGGGTAGCCCAGGTCATTGAATCGGCTTGCCATGCTACATTGCTGAAGGCCATGGATTTTCAGCTTGACTTTTTAGCGGAGGATGCCAAGGAAAAAATGCGTCAGCACCTCCCTGACAGGGCTGAGGAGTTTTCAATGAGGGCCGATATTATGTTTGCATCGGCTACTTCAGAAGCGGGTTTGTTTGACCGGGCATCGCGCCAGTATATGAGGATGCACCGCCGCAATATTGACCCCGAGGTAGTATTGTTTATAGCTGAACATGCACTTGCCGGTATGACGCCGCATTACAGAGTTATGGATCAGGTTGAAAAGTGGCTTACCGATGCAGTACGGCAGCACAGAGATTATAACCTCTATGTTGCTCTTGGGAAACATCAGTACGCCAGAGGTCAGGCATCAGAAGCCATGGAAACGCTGAGAACTGCAGTTGACGTTGCCAGGGGTGCAGGTATTCAACCGGAAGAGGCTCAGGTCTTGCTGCGCAACTGGCAGCGTGGCTAAAATAAATGAATAGCTAAGCACCCAACTTTACTCAGCGGGCTTACTTTTTTTCGGGGTACATGCACAACAAAGAGCTATGTATCATCATTCTCCTCCTGCGGAAGACGAGGCAAAAGCCCGAGAGATCTGGCAATTCTGGGATTGGCTGCGAGATAGCGGTAAAAGTTTGGGCTCGAAAGAAAAGTAATTCGCTGACCAAACGACCCTTTTTCCCGGAATGTAACTGTGATAGCTTTTAAAAGCAGGAGGTCGGTTTCCTTGATGCTCTTAACATTGTGAAAAGGATACTTGTACGCCTTAAGATAGTTAGTAACATACATGTAGTGGCTATCCATGTCGACGCGTTTGAGACCCATGAATGCGAAATATAAAAAACCGGTACCGGTAACAAAAAAGGCAACCACCAGGAGCCTGAACATGGCCGGGGAATAACCTGAAATGACGATATTATCCGAGATGAGGACAATGAGGGTCAGCGTGCCGAAAAAGGCAATCCAGATTGTGGGAAAGAAGAACTTGAAAAAGATCGTCAGGCGTGTAGATACTCTTTCCATATAGTTGTTGTAATGAGCTTTTAACAACCCAACAAGGGCAAAAAGTTTTCAATTCAGCAATGGGCTGTCTGCCTGTACAGATCAGTTATTATATGTGATGATCGTTTTGATCAAAGTATTTTCAATTTGGCAAATTTGAGCATAATCCGCTTGGTATCCGCTTCTTCAAACTGGATTGTAGCCACTCTTTTTTCCCCTCTTCCGTCAATGGAAACTATTTGTCCTTCACCAAATCGCTGATGGAGAATACGCATACCGGGTTGAATGGCATCAGCTGGGGCAGCACTGAAGTCGTCAAATTTCGGGATATTGACCGGTTTTCGGTCCAGCGGGCGGGGGAATTTACCCTCAATGTCGCGCATGGCAGCAAGTTGCCGGTTTAGCGGAGCTGTACTTTCGAGGTGTTCGGCCTGTATTTCGTCCAGAAACCGGCTGGTTTTGTTGTAGCGCATTTGGCCATACTGGTATCTGCTGCTTGCAAAGGAAAGCGTCAGGTATTTTTTAGCCCTTGTAATGGCAACATAAAACAACCTGCGTTCCTCTTCCATGCCTCCAGCTTGTTGCTCAGCCTGGTATGACGGGAACAGATTTTCTTCAAGGCCAACAACAAAAACACAGGGAAACTCAAGGCCTTTGGCAGCGTGGGTTGACATTAGGGAAACATACTCGTTGTCATCCGGGTCATTGTCGGCGTCAGTGAGCAATGCTATACTGGCCAGGTATGAAGATACAGATTTATCGTGCTCAAAATCCGGGAGTGACAGCTCATCCGATTCCACAAACTCCTTGATGCCATCGAGCAACTCCTGTACATTGTCGAGCCTGGTTTGACCTTCAATGGAAGTATCGGAAGAATAGAGTTTCAACAAACTGGAACGCACCATAACTGCCTGCGCCATGTCATAGACATGATGGGTAACCGCATCTTTTTTTAAAGTCTCTATCAGATCCGTAAACTGCTTAACTGCGGCTGTAGCCCGGGTACTTAGTTTAGTTTTGCTGCAGGCTTCCCACATGGAAATGTTTTGGTCGGTAGCCGTATGCAATATGGCATCCAGCGTTGATTTCCCAATGCCTCGTGCAGGCAGGTTGATGACCCTTCGCAGCGCTTCTTCATCACGGGTATTGACCAATAATCGCAGATAGGCCAACACATCTTTAACCTCTTTTCGCTGATAGAATGACAAGCCCCCAAAAACCCTGTAGTTAATATTTTGCCGGCGCAAAAACTCTTCAAATATCCTGGATTGTGCGTTGGTGCGGTATAAAATGGCAATATCGCGGTTTCCGAGGCGGTACCTGTTTTTCTGTTCGATGATGGCATCGGCAACCATTCGCCCTTCTTCCGTATCTGTCATGGCTTTCATGATCTTGATGGGCTGGCTGCTGGTTTGATCCACCGGTGTCCAGATCACTTTTTTTATTTGTTTCTGGTTTCGTGAAATTACCTGATTGGCAGCTTGAACGATATGATATGTGGATCGATAGTTTTGTTCAAGCTTGTAAGTGACCAGATCGGGAAAATCGCGCTCGAAGTCAAGAATATTTTGAATGGTTGCCCCCCTGAACGCGTAAATACTTTGTGCATCATCCCCCACTACACAAATGTTCCTGTGGGCGGTTTCACCGCGACCCAAAAGCAGTTTGACAATCTGGTATTGAATGGCATTAGTATCCTGAAACTCATCAACCATAACAAACCGAAACTTGGTGCTGTATTTTTCTACCAGTTCAGGGTATTTGTTGAGAAGGTAATAGGTAAAAAACAACAGGTCGTCAAAATCCATGGCTGCCGACTGCAGGCAACGGAGCACATACAATTGATAAATGTAAAACAACTGGGGCCTCTTGGCCATGCTGTCATGTGAACGGATTTCGGAATTGTTTTCATAGGCACCGGGGCCTATCATTCGGGTTTTCGCCCAGGAAATGCGATTGAGAACGGCTCTTGGCGGATAGACTTTGCTGTCAAGGTTTTGCTCTTTCAGTATGTTGCTGATCAGGTTAACGGAGTCTTGAGTGTCGTAAATGGTAAAACTTGAGGGGTAATTGAGTTTGTCGGCCTCAGCCCTTAGAATTCGGGCAAAAACTGAATGAAACGTTCCGGCCCACACCTGAGTTGCCGCATCTCCCACTACAGATGCAATTCGCTCTTTGATTTCCCGGGCTGCTTTGTTGGTAAAGGTGAGTGCCAGAATAGTCCAAGGCTTCACTCCGGAATCTATTAGGTGGGCAATCCGGTAAGTGAGCACTCTGGTTTTCCCCGAACCTGGCCCTGCAATGATCAACAGGGGGCCTGTATGGTGAGTTACCGCCTGATACTGCACTTTGTTCAGTGCGTCGAGGTATGATGACAGTTTGTTTTGCATGGAACTTATATTAAAGGCCTGCCCCGGGTTGTTAATGTTTAAAATGTCGCACACCGGTCAATGCCATATTAATCCCTAACCGGTTACAGGCATCAATACTCAGCTTGTCGTTAACAGAGCCCCCAGGCTGAACTATATATTCAACTCCTGCTTCATGTGCTGCCAAAACACAATCGTCGAAAGGGAAAAAGGCATCGGATGCCATCACAGCGTGCTTAGTGGCAAATCCCATTCGCCGGGCTTTATCCACAGCCTGATGCAATGCATCAATCCTGCTGGTTTGTCCGCAACCCATCCCAATGAGCTGGCCGTCTTTTACCAAGGTAATGGTGTTTGACTTTAGGTGTTTGGCTGCAATCATAGCCAGTTGCAGGTCTTGTAAAACCGACTTACCGGGTTCACGTCCCGATACCCATTTCCACTGCTGAGGGTCAGGTATCAGCAAATCAGCATCCTGCTCCACCTCACCGTACAAAATTGATTTTCGGGTCTTTTTAGGATAACTCCATGATTGCAGTTTCATGAGCCGACGGTTCTTCTTTTTGCTCAGCAATTCCATCGCAGATTCTTCGAATTCCGGTGCCAGCAGAACTTCAAAAAATAACTTGTCCATTAATGATGCCGTAGCAAGGTCAATTGGGCTGTTGGTAGCGAAAATGCCACCAAAGGCTGAGACCGGATCAGCACTCAGGGCAAGTTCCCAGGCTTCACTGAGGGTATTGGCGAAGGCCAGGCCACAAGCATTGGTATGTTTGATGATGGCAACTGTGGGTTGATGACCCCGGAATTCACGAATCAATTGAAAAGCAGCATCGGTATCCACAAGATTGTTGTAGGAAAGCGCTTTTCCGCTTAATACCCTGGCAAAATCATTGATATTGCCATGATAAACAGCCTGTTGGTGAGGGTTTTCACCATATCTTAACGACTCAGTACCGGAGTGTTGGTTACCCGATAGATAAGCTGAAATAAGGGCATCGTATGCAGAACTTTTACTAAATGCTTTAGCGGCCCACTCTTTCCTTTTATCTTCAGAAGTATCGGGGCCTTGATTTTGAAGAATTTTGAACAGGTCATCATACTGGCTGCGATCTGAGATTATGGAAACACGTTCGTAGTTTTTTGCAGCCGCCCTCATCAGAGAAATGCCGCCTATGTCAATCTTTTCAATCAAATCAGCATGAGAAGCCTCAGCATTAAGGGTATCTTCAAACGGATAGAGGT